>JAQVDG010000030.1 GCA_028698395.1 Weeksellaceae bacterium | reverse complement strand
AAGTTGAACATACTTTTCTTTATCCGGATTAAAAAAGCTAAATTCAACAGGCGGAATGGTATATTTTCCACCATATTGCGGAACGAAAATTTGATTTTTTATTAATTTCCCTTTCATTCCACTTGGGCGAATTTCATAAGCATCTCTTATTTTAGGTGAGAAACCCTTCAAATGTTCTTCCGGACTTTCAATATCCGGCATTTTCAAAGCATTAAAATTCCCGGAACCGATGATTTCTACTTCTAATTGAACACTTTCATTTGACTTTAATTGCTTTTTGGAAATAGATGTATTCATCGTAAAATCACCAACAGCACCACTGAAGTTTTTAGGTTTTTTATCAGGTAAATTTTTGGTGTTTAATTTAATATCATTAGAAGTCAATGTAACACTTTCCATACCGAAATAACCCGAAACCAATACATCAATAGAAAATGGGGAAATAGCAATTTCTCCATTTTTTTGTGGAAAAACAACATAACGTGCAATTTCTTTAGATATAAAAGTAGTTCCGTTGATTAGTACTTGTTTTTCATTATTATCCGGTCTTTCACTTACATATTTTACAATTAAATCATTAAAATCCGGTTCTTTAAAATTCCTCATTCGGTTCAGTAACGGATAATCACGGGCATAAGCTCTGACAACCAAAACGACTTCCTGATTTAAAAACGGATTTTCATTGGAAATTTCGGTCATGATAAATGCGCCTTGTACACGTTGCCCGGATGGAACGGTTTCTTTCAATCCTTTTTTTACCGTAATTTTTATAGGATCTGATTTAAGTTTTTTTCCGTTAATCACAATAAAAGTTGGAGGAATGGTATATTCTCCTTCACGATCAGCAACTAAGATAACTTCTACTCCAGTTTGATTAATTGCTGTTCTGTTTAAAATTTTAACACTGCTAATCTGGGATTCTCCTAATTGGTGTAATCCGCCAAAATCCGGTAAATCCAGTGCTTTGTCAACATTAATGAGTTCTTGACCGTAAGTCAGGATAAACTGAACCACAAATCGTTCATTAACCGAAACTTCTGTTTTGCTTGCTACCGCTTCAAACGAAAGATTCTGTGCTTTCAAAGAAGCCGATACTAAAATAACCAATATAAAAACTATCCAATTCTTAAACATTACCAATCTTTTTCAGCGTTTGACCTGGTTTTTTTCGCTTTTTGATTTATGATTCTTTTAAGTGTTTCTTGTTCTTGTTGCTTAAGTGCCTCTAACATTCTTTCCTGTCGTTCACTGTCAAGTGCATTTTCCGATGACTGTCCTTTTCCATCAGAACCTTTAGTCAGCTGTTGTTCTTGTGGTTTATCGCTTTGCCCTTCTTCATTTCCATCCTGACCTCCTTTTTCTTTTCCTTGGTCTTTTTGTTCTTTTTCTTGTTCACCTTCGTTGTTTTCTCCTTCTTCTTTTCCTTGTTTTTCTTTATCGGAATTTTCATTCTCCTTATTATCTCCTTTTTTATCGGAATTTTCAGGATTTTCGTTATCCGGAGTTTCTTTTTGTTGTTCTTCTAAATATTTTCGTGCCAAAACATAATTATACCTTGTTTCATCGTCATTTGGATTTAATTTTAAGGCTTCTTTAAAGTTTCGGGCTGCTTCTTCGTATTTATTTTGGTCTAAATATGATTTTCCAATGTTATGAAAAGCTTTGGATTTATCTGTTTTGGACGTGCTTTTATTCTGAATTATCCGGTCATAATAAGCTCGGGCTTCGTCATATTTGTGCTGGTGATACAAAGCATTTCCTAAATTATAATTCCCTTTCGTTGAATTTTCATTTATTGCTAAAGCCTGCTTGTACTGTGATTCTGCTTTTAAATAATCACCTTGTAAATAGTTTTCATTTCCATTTATGATGTGTGATTTTAAATCCAGTTCTTGTGCAAAAACAATGCAGCTGAAAAGCGGCAAAATAAAAAGAAAAAATAGATTTTTTGTCATAGGCGTTTGTTAGTACAAAACTATTATATTTAGATGTTAAAAACCTTATGTTCAGTTGTTAAAGTATCTATAAATAATAAGACAAAAGCAATGACCAAAAAATACTGAAAAATATGTTTCTTTTCACTGCTGAACTGAATATCTTGAACATTTTTATCTAAATTATTCAAAAAAGTATGCAATTCTTCAATGGCATTGCCAAAATCTTCCACATAAATATATTTTCCTTTGGTGGATTTGGCTAATGATTTTAAGGTTTCTTCATCAAATCTTGAAATCACGACATCCCCTTGACGATCCGTTTTATAATCTTGAAATGAACTGTTGTGAATTGGAATAGGTGCACCGTTTTTTGTTCCAATTCCCATTGTGGCAATATGAATCTTGGATTCTTCAGCTAATTTTATGGCTTTTGAAATGCTTTTTTCATTGTCTTCTCCATCCGATAAAATAACTAATAATTTACCGGTTGTCGGTGCATTATTAAACATTTCTACTGCTTTTTGAACAACTGAAAATAAATTTGTTCCTTGTGCTGAGATTAACTCCGGCGAAGCCATTTCAATATAAGATTCAATCGCTCCGTAATCATGAGTCATCGGAGAAATCGAATACGCATCTCCGGCAAAAACAATTAATCCTACCCGATCCCCGCCTAATTGATGCAAAGATTCTTGAATGATTTTTTTTGCATTTCCCAAACGATTAGGCGCAATGTCTTCTGCATACATACTGTTGGATAAATCCAAAGCATAAATAATATCGGTTCCTTCCCGTTTAATTTGTGTTTTTTCTTCGCCCATCAAAGGATCCATCAAAGCTAAGATTGAAAATAATAAACTCAAACTTACTAAAACAACTTTTAATCCGTAATATGATTTTTTAGCAGCTGGAAATAAACGTTGAATAAGTTCTTCATCCGCAAATTTTTTCCGGGCTCTCATTCTCCAACGATACACATAAAGAGCTAATCCGATAAAAATTGGAAGAGTAAACAGCCAAATACTATTTTCTAAATGCGCCCAGTCCATTACAACATTTCTTTAAACAAAGTTTTGGATAAAATTAATTCAAAAAACAAGAAAATTAAAGCGATACTAAGGTATTTCCCAAATAGTTCAGTGTAATTATAGTATTTAATTTCATTGATTTCTGTTTTTTCCATTTGGTCAATTTCTTCATAAATCTCTTCCAATGATTCATTATCGGTTGCCCTAAAATATTTTCCACCGGTTAAATCGGCGACATTCTGCATCATGGGTTCGTCCAATTCATTGTATTTCATGGAAAAAATAATCTCTCCAGTAAATAAATTCCGTCCGGTAGGAAAAGGAGCCATTCCGGTTGAGCCAATTCCGATGGTATAAACTTTAATTCCCCGTGCAGCAGCGATTTGAGCGGCATCGGCAGGAGAAATATACAGTAAATCATTTTGATAATCAATAGATTCTACACCATCGGTCAATAAAATAATGATTTTACTATTGGCTTTACTGTCTTTTAAATGATTAACTGCGGTCGCCAAACCCACTCCTATTGCGGTTCCATCGGCTAATTCCCCGGTTTGTAAACGGTCTATTTCCTGAATCAGAATATGATGATCAGTGGTTAAAGGAACTTTTAAAACGGCTTCTCCCGAATAATCAACCAATCCAATGCGGTCAGCCGGTCGATCCATTGCAAATCGTTTAGCAACTTCTTTGAGTGCTTCCAGACGATCCGGATGTAAATCCCGTGCCAACATACTCAATGAAGTATCAACCGTCATAATAATATCAATTCCTTTTTCTGATTTGACTGAAGTCGATGTTTTTACGATTTGAGGGCGTGCCAAAGCAATGATAATGAATCCCAAAGCCAATAAACGCAACGTAAAAAGTAAAGGTTTAATCCAATTAAAGAAGTTATCTGTGTATTCAAATGGTTTTAAGGTTGAAATTCGGACAGCCGTTTGCTTTTTCCTTTTTTTGATTCGGAAAAAAATTAAAACCGGAATCAACAAAAGAAGCAATAACCACCATGGATTTTGAAATTCATAATTTCCCATCACCTGATTTTTCTGATTTTTTCATTTGGTTTTAATGAATATTCCGTTTCAGTTTCAATTGGCTTTATCTTTTCAACCAACTCACCTATCCATTTTCTATAAAATTCATGTTTTTCTTCTTCCGGAATTGCTTTTGCGTATTTGACTAAATCCGAATCGTATAAAAATTGTTTTAAATGCAGAATATCTTCTGCTTCAAGTGTTGTTTGGATTTTTAAATACTCAATCAAATCATCGGATAATAATTCTAAAGATGAAAATTCATATACTCGTCCCAAATACCGTCTGACAATATAAGAAAGTTCAGAATAAAAAAGATAATAAGCCGATTTTGCTAATAATTTTTGTTGGTCTAATGCTTTCAAAGCTCCTTTTGCTTCTTCGTAAGGCGTTTTTTGTTTTTTCAATAATCGGGCTTGACCTTTTTTCATATAAAAATAATAATAGAGCAGAAGAATTGCCAATAAAAATGCAAGAAAAGCTCCTACAATAAATGCCCAATATTGATTCCAATAATCTTTCCAGGTAAATTCCTCATTCATAATCGGTTTAATAGGAAAGCCAATGGTATTAGCTGAATCAAGCTCAACTTCATCTACTTGTATTTCAAAAGAATGAGTCAACAAAGTGTCATTATTAATAACCACCGGAAGTGAACGAATCAGAAAATCACCCGGGTCAAAACTCGTAATCTGAAGCTGATGAATTATTTTTGTATTATTCTTATCAATCAGTGTATCAATTTTTTGATCTAAAATTTCAATATGATAACTTAAAGTATCATTCAACACCGGAAATTTTATTTTTATATCCTTTTCAAAAGGAATACTAATAGACAGTTGAATAGGTTCTCCGATTTTAATATGATTCCTGTCGATTTTTGTATCAATTTGAGCAAAAACACAACTGAAACTTAAACTAAAAAATAAGTTTAATACTAAAAAAAACGGATTTATGATTCTTTTTTTCATCATCTAACCGCATGTTTTTTAAAATAATTCAACAAAGGTTTCACATAATCTTCATCAGTTCGTATGCTCAAATTTCCCGCCCGAGATTGCCGGAAACTTTGTTCAAATTTTTGATTTTTATTTGTAAAATAATCCTTGTATTGCTTACGGACAATCGGTGAAGAGGTGTTGACGTATTTTCTTTCACCCGTTTCATTATCCACCAATGCAATTAACCCGACATCAGGGAATTCCGTCTCTTTTTCATCGTAAATACGAACTCCGGTAATATCATGCTTTCCGGCTGCAATCTTCAAACTTTCCGGATATGGAGAATCGTCAATAAAGTCAGAAAAAATAAAAACATTGGCTTTTCGTTTGAAAGTATTGGTTAAAAAACGAAGAGCTTCTGCCAAATTGTTTCCTTTATTTTTAGGTTCAAAAAGTATCAATTCCCGAATAATTCTCAAAACATGTCGTTTTCCTTTTTTAGGAGGAATCAGCAATTCAATTTCATTGGAAAATAAAATCAAACCGACTTTATCGTTATATGTAACTGCGGAAAGAGCTAAAGTTGCACAAATTTCAGCTATGGTTTCGGATTTGAATTGTTTTCGTGTTCCAAATTCATTGGACTGACTTATGTCCACCATCAAAAGCATAGTTAATTCGCGTTCTTCTTCAAATACTTTAATATAAGGTTCGTTATAATGAGCTGTCGTATTCCAGTCAATGTTCCGAATATCATCGCCATATTGGTACGGTCGAATTTCAGAAAAAATCATACCGCGTCCTTTGAATGAACTTTGGTATTCGCCCATGAAAAGATTATTTGCTTTTCTACGACTTTTCAGTTCAATCCGTCTGACTTTTTTTATGATTTCTTGAATGTCCAATTCAGCGATTTTTTAGCTTTTTAAACGAATTGAAGTTTTCAGGGAATCGGAATAACATTCAAAATAGAATCAATAATCCGGTCTGAGGTTAAATTTTCAGCTTCTGCTTCGTAACTTAATCCAATTCGATGACGCAAAACGTCTTTGCAAACCGCTCGTACATCTTCCGGAATAACATAAGCACGTTTTCTCAAGAAAGCATAAGCTCTGGAAGCCAATGCGAGATTGATAGAACCACGAGGTGATGCACCAAAAGAAATCATAGGCGATAAAGAATTTAAACGATATTCCGCAGGAAAACGAGTGGCTGAAACAATATCCAAAATATATTGCTCAATTTTTTGATCCATATAGACTTTTTTCACTATTTCCCTTGCTTTCAGTATTTCTGTTGTTTTTACTACTTTTTCAATATTTGGAAAAGTCTCGTTCATGGCATTTTTCATCACGATTCTTTCGGATTCTTTATCGGGATAAGTAATAATCGTTTTTAGCATAAAACGGTCAACTTGCGCCTCGGGAAGCGGATAAGTTCCTTCTTGTTCAACCGGATTCTGAGTTGCCAATACCAAAAACGGATTTTCCAGAAAATATGTTTCGTCGCCTATGGTAACTTGTTTTTCCTGCATGGCTTCCAAAAGAGCAGACTGGACTTTTGCCGGTGAACGGTTGATTTCATCTGCCAAAACAAAATTAGCGAAAATCGGTCCTTTCTTTATCTTAAAATCATTCTCTTTGATATTATAAATCAAAGTTCCCACCACATCGGCAGGCAACAAATCAGGTGTAAACTGAATCCGGGAAAATGAACCGTTGACAGCTTCTGAAAGTGTTTTAATAACCAAAGTTTTTGCCAATCCCGGCACACCTTCCAATAAAATATGACCATTAGCTAAAAGCCCTATCATAAGGCTTTCTACCATTTTTTCCTGACCAATTATTTTCTTATTTATTTCTTGTGAAAGATGAATAATTACCTCACTTTCTCTTTCGATTTCTTCACTGACTTGTTGAATATCCAATGCGTTCAATTCATTTTGCATCATTTCCTTGTATCTGAGTGCTAAGTTGCATAATTTATAGCTATGGTTTCGCTAATTTATTGATAGAACTTTGTTAAAGTTTGTTAACAAGGCAAAGTTAAATAAAAAGCGACTGTTTTTGTAAACTTATTTAAGCCTGACACTTCTCTTTATTTCTGTAATAATTAAATTTTTCTAAAATTTTAAGTTTTTTTATTTTTTATATTATGAATAAAAGTTGATGATTGTCAGCGTTTTATGCTTAAATTGATTCTGTTTGGTAAAAAATAATTAGAAATTATTATGATTCTTGTCAGAAAACTTTATACTTTAGTTAAAATTTTCAAAAAATTCGATGAGAAAAACATTTACATAATCTCAAAAAATTAATCACATGAGGACTTTTGCAAAATCCCGCATTCGTTATACAAAATCACAACGATTGGGGATTTTTGCGTTTATAGTACTACTAATTGGCTTTGAGTTGTTTAGTTATTTTCATTCCACAACTGATTTTGAAGAATTTCACTTTATTCCCAATGAACTTTTAGCCGTTTATTCACAATCCGATTCTTCATCACAAAATGAAAGTTTTTATTCTTTAACCGAATTATCAAATTTCAATCCCAACAGCTTATCAAAAGAAGAATGGATGGAATTGGGATTTTCAGAAAAACAAGCCGGAAGCATCTTAAAATACAAGTATTCTTTAGGTGGAAATTTTTCGTCCAAAGAAGAGATTAAAAACTGTTATGTCATCAGCGAAAAAAAGTTTTCAGAATTGGAACCCTTTATAAAAATTTCATCCATTCCGGCTATAACTTCTAACATTTCGTATTTTTATGAAGTTCCTACAGTCAAAATCCGGTATAAAAAATTCAACCCAAATACTTATTCAGAAAAGGATTGGGAAGCAATCGGATTTTCAGAAAAACAAGCTATGACTATTTTAAAATACAAAAACAGTTTAGGCGGTGAGTTTTCTACTTTAGAAGAAATTGCCAATTGTTTTGTCATTAGTTCTGAGAAATTCCAAGAAATGAAACCCTACATCATTTTACCCAAAAAAGACAATTCCTTAACTAATTCTGAAGTTTTTAAAAAACAAGAAATAACCATCCAAAAATTCAATCCGAATCAGCTAAAAAAAGAAGAATGGATGGATTTAGGTTTTTCCGAAAAACAAGCACAAGTTATTTTGAATTACAAAAATTCATTAGGTGGGACTTTTGCTCATGCCGAAAGTTTATCAAAATGTTATGTAATCAATGAGGAAAAAATGGAAGAATTACTTCCTTATTTAACTTTTGACGACTGAAATCAAGGAATATTTTTTGGAAAATAGAAGCTACAATCTTTTTTTTAGTACTTTTGGCTCATTCAAAACAAAAAAACGGAGAACATGAATTTTGAAACAGCCGAAAACCAAAAGTTTATAGCCGAGTCTGCTCGTGAATTTGCCAAACAACATATAACACCTAAAATGATGGAATGGGATGAATCTCAACATTTTCCGGTGGAAGTTTTTCACAAAGCCGGTGAATTGGGATTTATGGGAATCATCGTTCCGGAAGAATTAGGCGGAAGCGGTTTGTCGTACGATGAATATGTAACCATTGTAGATGAAATTTCACAAGTTGACCCTTCCATCGGACTATCAATCGCAGCGCACAACTCGCTGTGTACCAACCATATTTTAAGCTTTGGAAATGAGGAGCAAAAAAAGAAATGGATTCCGAAATTAGCGAGTGGCGAAGTGATTGGTGCTTGGGGCTTAACTGAACACAATACTGGTTCTGATGCGGGCGGAATGAGCACAACAGCTAAAAAAGACGGTAACGATTGGATTATAAACGGAGCAAAAAATTTTATTACACACGCCATTAGCGGTGATATTGCAGTAGTGATGACCCGAACCGGAGAAAAAGGAGCGAAAAACAATTCCACTGCTTTTGTTTTGGAAAAAGGAATGCCCGGATTTACTTCAGGAAAAAAAGAAAATAAATTAGGAATGCGCGCTTCTGAAACGGCAGAATTGATTTTTGACAATGTTCGAGTTCCGGATTCTCATCGTTTGGGCGAAGTGGGTGATGGCTTCAAACAAGCTTTGGCTATTTTAGACGGAGGTCGGATTTCAATCGCTGCTTTGAGTTTGGGAATTGCAAAAGGTGCTTACAAAGCTGCTTTAAAATATGCAAAAGAGCGTCATCAATTTGGACAACCAATTGCTAATTTTCAAGCTATTAACTTTAAATTAGCCGAAATGGCAACTGAAATTGAAGCTTCTGAATTGTTGATTCGCAAAGCTTCTTATCTAAAAAACAATCATCAACCTATGAGCACCGAAGGTGCTATGGCAAAGTACTATGCATCAGAGGCCTGTGTGAGAATCGCTAACGAAGCAGTTCAGATTTTTGGAGGCTACGGTTATACCAAAGATTTTCCGGCAGAAAAATATTATCGGGATTCTAAACTTTGTACAATTGGAGAGGGGACAACCGAAATTCAAAAATTAGTCATCGGAAGAAATATTCTTAAATAATAATACTTTTGAAATAAAAGTACTACACCAAAAGAGAAGATTACAATCTCTATCAACAGCCTCATTACGAGTGATATAACAAAACACAGGAAACTTTTATTAGAAGAAGGTAAAGAAGTTGAGATTGAATAGGCTGATAATATAAACAATATTAAAAGCCCATTTAAACTTAAAAAAGTATTTTAACTAATCGTATTAGCAAAGCGGTTCATTCTATCTCAAAAATCTGCTACTTACCCAAATCTCAACTTTAACAAATTCCATTTCCCGTATTTATTATTCCTTATTGCGTTGTCACTTAGGCAACTTAATGTTTTAATATTGCACCGTGAATCATATTTATAATCAGTCTAAATAAAAAATAGGATTCATTCTATATAAAAACAATAAAAATGAGGTTTATCTCAATCCTAATACTACTGAATTTTTTAGGTATTCAATTACAAGCGCAAGAAACAGATTCGCTTAATTTGGAATTCACCGAACACTTATTACCTGTAGTAATTACCGGACAATACAGTGCACAATCCGTTGATAAATCGGTTTTTGAAGTAGAAGTACTCAGCCGTCAGGACATCGAAAAGATGGCAGGAACCACACTCGAAGATGTACTGACTCAAAATCTGAATTTAAGCATTATGCCCAATTCAAGCGAAGGTCGCTCAGGCTTAGAACAATTCGGTTTTGATTCAGAATACATCAAAATCTTAGTGGACGGTGTTCCGGTCATCGGTGATGAAGGTTTCGGAAATGCCATCGACATTTCGCAAATCAACCTTAGTGATATTCAACAAATTGAAATTATAGAAGGTTCTATGGGTGTTCAATATGGCTCCAATGCTGTAACCGGTGTTATCAATATTATTACTCAAAAAAACAGCCGATACAAATGGCAGATTACCCCCTACATTCAGGAAGAAACCATTGGCAATGAATACAATTGGCGAAACAAAGGCCGCCATATTCAATCCTTAAAAATCAGCCATAAATTTTCGGATAATTGGTACGCAGAAGCTTCTTATACACGAAATGATTTCAGGGGTTTTTACGGTGATAGAAAAGGGAAAAATTATGCCAATCCCGAGGATGCAAATGATGGTTTAAGAGGATACGAGTGGCTGCCAAAACAACAAAACACAGCCAAAGCATTACTGAATTTCAAAAAAGGAAATTTCAATGCTTTTTATAAATTTGAATATTTCGATGAAAAAACCGAAAAATACGCCAATACTGTACGGCTAAATCCCAATAATTCCACTCAAACACTAAATCCCACGGCAAATGATGCGGTTTTCAGAACCAACCGCTATTATCATCATCTTAATGCAAACGGAAAAATCGCACAAAAAATGAATTTCAATATTTCGGCTTCGCTTCAAGAACAAAAAAGAAATATAGAAAATTATACTTATGTACTAAAAACCGGTGAACACACCAATAAAAATCGTTACGATTATAACACTCGAAACGGCTTTTTCTCAAGAGGAACATTAAATAATATCATTAGTTCTGAATGGTTTAATTTTGAGGTAGGATATGAATTCAATCACGACAAAGGCTCAGCGAGCGGATTGGCAGAACAAAGCAGTAACGATAACACCAAACTGAATACCATAGACAGTTACAGTGGATTTATTTCTTCGGAAATCAAAGTAAACGAACGTCTTTCTTTTCGTCCGGGCTTCCGCTATATTGCCTCCAATCAATTTACAGATCAATATGCATTTTCTTTCAGCGGAAAATATCAATTTAACAAAGGTTACGAGTTGAGAGCAATTTTAGGAACCTCACCCAAATTGCCAAATTTTGAACAATTGTTTACGTATTTCGTCGATTCCAATCACGATGTCAGAGGAAACGAAAATCTATCGCCTGAAAAAGGAAAATCCGCTTTTCTCCACCTGAAAAAATCATTTCGATTCAATGACATCGTTAATTTCCAACCAAAATTATCACTTTGGTATTTGGATGTGGACGACAAAATTGATTTGATTATAGTGAACACTTCGCCTCTTGCCTATCAGTTTAATAATATTGATTTATACAGAACTTGGGGAATGGCATTGCGAAACAAATTTAATTATGGCAAACTAAGTGCCGGTTTAGGCATTAGTTTTTCAGGTGAATCAAAAGTATTAAAAAACGAGGAGAATTTTAATGACAATTACCTTTATTCTGTTCAGTTTAACAGTGAATTATCCTATTCAGTTCCAAAATGGGATGCTGTTTTCTCAACTTATTTCAAATACAACGGCCCTCAATATCAATATGTAGCCACAATTGACTCAAATGGTGACGAACGGGTGATGAAAGAAAAGCAAGAAGGATACGGCTGGTTAAATGCCTCCGTTAAAAAACAATTCTTCAACAACCAATTTGAAATTACTTTAGGTGTCAGAAACTTGTTGAATTTAAAAGAAATCAAAACCACAACCACTTCAAACGAAGGTCACGACGCAGGAAGCAGTTCTTTATTACTTGGTTACGGTCGCTCTTATTTCTTGAAACTTCAGTATAACCTCAATATTTAAAAGATGAAATCAAAATTTTTTAACAGACTTATAATTCCATTAATTACCGGCTTATTATTTTTCAGTTGTAGCGGAGATGATGATTTATGGGGTTCAAATGACTTTGTAGCAGCATTTAAAAATCCGTCTGAAAATATACCTTCTCAAGAATCAGAAATTGAAATTGAAATTGTTTTTTCAGAAACCCCGACTCAAGACGGATGGTTAGATATTGATTTTCATTCCATCGGTTTGAATTATGGAGAATCAGCCGATTTTATCACACAACCCGCAGCTGAAGATGGAATTATCCGAATTCCTATTCATAAAAACACTTCCGGAACTTCTTTAACTGTAAAACGGCTAACTGAAATAACACCTGACGATGAAAAATCAGTTGAATT
>JAQVDG010000029.1 GCA_028698395.1 Weeksellaceae bacterium | reverse complement strand
GCAAAAAACATTTCGTTTTTTTATTTTTTGTAATTTTGAAAAAACGAAAATGGTTTTTGCTCGGTTCGGTTTTTAATAGAACTTTTCGGTTGTAAAAGCCCCGCCTTCGCAAAGCCGTTTCCCGTTATCGGTCACCCTAAACGACCGTACAAAGCCAAACACACGACATAACACAAAAATGAAATATGGCGATAAACTTTAGAAAGAAAAAGAAAATATTACCAGGAGTTTATTTGAACTTTAGCAAAACGGGAGTTAGTACAACAATTGGTCCAAGAGGAGCAAATGTAAATTTCGGAAAAAACGGTGCTTATCTCAATACAGGAATTCCCGGAACAGGTTTATATTCCCGAAAAAAACTTGGAGGAGGCAATAACTCAAACACTCCTCCAACAAACAATTTTACATCAAACACAAATACCTTAGTAAAATCAAAGAAATCAAAAACAACAACTATTTTACTTGCACTCTTTTTAGGTGGATTTGGTGCACATCGTTTTTATCTTGGACAATATTGGAGAGGCATATTTTGTATTTTATTTTTCATAACTTGGATACCAACAATTATTTCGTTGATTGATGTCCTTATTTTTGGGTTAATGTCGCAAGAAAAGTTTGACGACAAGTATAATAATAAACTCCTTTCTGACGCATCTATTTCTTCCCTTTCATTTACTTCTACTTCTAATACAACAGCAATTCCAACGAGCAAAAGTTTGGAAGAACTGAAAAAACACATTGAAGAAGCAAGGCAAGAACGACAAGAATTAAGAACCGAAATCAGTAAACAGCAATTCATAACCAAACGATTAGAAAAATCACTCAAAAACAAACAAAGTGCTATTGGAAAAATTTTTGCTAAACAAGAAGCAGTTGAACAATTACAAAAAGAAGTAACCGATGCGAATGAATATTTAACTGACCTTTGTAATCAATACGAAGAAAGTCAAGCTGATATCAACATCGAATGTGAAGATGAAATTAAAGAGCAATACCAAAGAGTAAAAGACACTTACATTGAACTTTTAAAATCAGACAAAATTTGGGATATTGTTTCTAAAAGAGCAGTTACCGAAATAAAATCATCAATAAAAACCTCTATTGACAGAAAAGAAGTCCGTTTTACTTTTGACGACATTGATTTTATCCTTTCTGAACATTCAGCTTTTCATTTGGAAAATGCAGATGGAGATAATCTTTATATTTTCCCTGCCTTTATTCTGCAAATCAATAATTCAGGCGGAATCACTTTGATAGATTTACATGATTTACGTTTTCGTTTTCATAAACAAAGATTTCAAGAAGACAAATCTACAACACCGAAAGACACACAAGTTGTAGATTATACTTGGGAAAAAGTAAACAAAGACGGAAGTCCAGACAGAAGATATTCAAACAACTATCGAATTCCGATAGTGGAATATGGAGCTTTTGAGTTTTCGACAAATAGTGGACTGCAAGAAACTTATTACATAAGCAATGTACTGTTAGCTGAAAGATTTGCCAATGAGTTCAGAAAATATCTTTCATTTTTAACTCCTACAAGCGATTTTTCAACTTCTGAAATTTCAACAAATACAAACAGAATAAAAACAAATGATTTTTCTTACCAATATTGTTCATTGCTAAAAGATTTTTCAAAATCATTGGTTCAAATAGTACATAAACTTCAAACCAATGAAGCAATTTTAGAACGCATAAATGGAGGAAATTTAGATACAGCTTCAGAAGAATTTATTGCTCACTGTGTTGTTTATGATATGGTACAAGTTTCCAACATTCTTGCAAAAGGAAATCTTTCCACCAAAAGTTTGGAAGCAACAGGAATGGTTTTAGCAACGACCCATTTGTTGTCAAACAGTAATGAAACTATGATAGACAATGATTTTGACACTCTCTCATTGGCTTATAAAAGAGGTCTTTTTCAGAAAACTGCCCAAGAGCTGCTTGATATTGGAGCAATGGAAAACCCAATGCAGATTTCCATTCAGGAAATGCAAAATGAAAAAGTGATTTCATCAACCAAACAACAAAACAATCTTTCGTTTCCTACTTTCTTGAAAATATCAGACAATCCTTTGTTTGATGAATATGTAACCGTTCTTTATCGCTATGCAAACATCATTTCAAAAGCAGATAATGTAGTTACAAAAGAGGAAGAAAGATTATTGAAAGAGATTTATCAAATAACACACTACCCTATTCCGCAAAAGAAAAACGAAGCATTACACATTTCCAAAGCAAATAATAAAAATGAAACACTTGATGATGTGTTGAACGAATTCAATTCCTTAATTGGTTTGAGCGAAGTAAAATCAGAAATCAATACGCTAATCAACTTTATCAAAGTTCAAAGAGCAAGAGAGCAATCAGGACTAAAATCTTCTTCGCTTTCGTATCACATCGTTTTTACAGGAAATCCCGGAACAGGAAAAACAACGGTTGCGAGAATTGTCGCTAAAATATACAAACATCTTGGTATTTTAACCGATGGACAATTAGTAGAAACTGACCGTTCGGGCTTGGTTGCCGAGTATGTTGGACAAACAGCAGTAAAAGTAAACAATACTATAAATTCTGCATTAAACGGAGTTTTGTTTATAGATGAGGCATATTCGTTAGTTGGAGAAAACAAAGACGATTTCGGAAAAGAAGCCGTTGCTACATTGATAAAAAGAATGGAAGATGACCGAGATAAATTGGTTTTGATTTTGGCAGGTTACACTAACGAAATGAATACTTTCATAGACACAAACCCAGGTTTTAAATCACGTTTTAACCGATATATCAGTTTTCCTGATTACACTCCAAACGAATTATTTGACATTTTTGAAAGTAATTGCGAAAAATTAGATTATCATTTAACCGAAGAAGCCAAAGAAAAACTGAAATCGGTTTTTGAAAATGCTTATTCGACAAGAGATAAATCATTTGGGAACGGTCGTTTTGTCCGAAATACTTTTGAAAAAGTATTGGAACAACAAGCCAACCGAATTGCAAAAGAAAGTAATTTGACAAATGAAATTCTGACATCAATAACCGAAGATGATATTATGAGTGTTTCTTAATCATCATTACATTCAAAACAATTAAAAAAACAAAAAATTATGAATACAGCTTTATCAAAAAATGATTTGGAACTACGCAAAGCGTTTGAAACCATTCCAAGCATCAAACAGTTAAGTAATTCTGTTTTAGAAATTTCCCAACTTGTTTTTACTTGTGAAATCTCTCGTGAAACAATTCAAGATGTTCTTGACAAGCACCAAATTGAAAATATAACTTCCCTCAAAGAAGAATTGTTGGACTTATTGATTGCTTATGTTAATTTGATTTTAGACGACCATATAGTTTCTGAAAGCGAACGATTTAACATCGAAATTTTGAAAAAATATTTTAGAATTAAAGAAGGTGATTTTTATACTCATCGCTATTCTGAAATAGAAAACATTCTTCATCGTCAGTTTGAAAGAATTTATTCGGACAATGATGTGAACTTAGAGGAAGCTATTCATAAAGTTGCTCTTCAAGAAGTTTTCGATTTAAGTTACGACCAATTTGAAGAATTTAAACAAAATGAGATTTCACGAGCAATAGAACAAGGAGCAGATGCTACGACTCTTGATATTGCTTCATTGTATAAACCCGAAGATAAAATCGAAGAATAAAAACAATAATTCATTATCTTTGTAGTATGGAAAATGTACAAAAAAGAACGATAGACAAACAAACAAGTGATAAAATCAGCTTTATCACACACATTGTTCCTGCCTTTGCATTTGCCTACAAAATGACCGTGCAAGAGGCTTTTCTATATTTGAAAAAATATGGTGGTTGGGATTACTTAACCAAACATTGGTGGGCTTTGCATACGGATAGTACGTTTTATGCTGTTCGGGACATTTTTAATGTTTGTCGGTCTAATGGTGGTTTGCGATGAAAGTTTATCACGGAAGCTACACAGAAATTAAGGCAGTTGATTTAAGCCAATGCGAACCTTACAAGGACTTTGGTCAAGGATTTTATGTAACAAAATTTAAAGAACAAGCCGAGTTTTGGGCAAACAGAAAAGGATTGCCATACAAAAACAAAGGTGTTGTTTCCGAATTTGATTTTGTTTTTGACGAATTAGTCAGGCGAAACTGTAAAGTCAAACAATTTGAAACATACAGCGAAGAGTGGTTTGATTTCGTTATCCAAAACAGAAACCGCAATAGTACTATTCCAGCTCACGATTACGATATTGTTGAAGGTCCCGTTGCAGATGATAAAATACAAAGACGAATTGACGATTATCTAAACGGAGAAATCAGTAGAGAAACTTTTTTGGAAGAAATAAAGTGGCACGAAGAAACACATCAAATCTGTTTTTGCACCGTTTTCTCATTGCAATTTTTAGAGTTAGCAGGTAGTGGGAAATTAGTTTCTAAATTCAGTCATATCAGCGAACCAATCGTAGAAAAGCTAATCATAGATTTTGGCTTTGACGAACTAACAGCAACAGACAGACTATTTACCTCTAAAACATTCTCGCAAGTAACCGAGATTACAACCGAACTTTACCTAAAATCTTGGACTGAAATATACAAACTATTACTTGCCGAACTAAACTTAAAACCGAATAAGAAATAAGGGCGAACCGATAACAAGGGTTTTGCAAAATGGCGGGGCTTCGTCTAAGCTGAAACTTTCGGTTTCATAATCCGCAAAAGCCAATTTTATTGGCTTTTTTTGTAAATTAGCAAATAGAACTTGGCTTTTGCTACGTGTCGTCTAAATCGAAACTTTCCGCTTCGATTTTCCGCCACTTCGCAAAGCCCCGAACCGTTATGCACAATGCGACAAGCGACCGTACTAAAATCAACTGCCGGACAAAACTCAACGACCTTACCAAAAAAATTAGTAAATTTGAAACTGAAATTAGATATAGAAATTTATGGACATACAAAAAGCAGGACTATTTGGAATTAAGCATTCAAACAGGGATTTTACCCAAGCAGACACTTGGGGGAAAAACCAGTTCAATTCTTCGTTTCCTGCGGGTTTGACCAACTTTTTTGCTTCTAAAAACTTAGACAACGTTTATATTTGTCTTGATAAAGACCTTAAAATTGAACATCAAAAAATTTCGGCAGAGCAACTTTATGGAATAAACCCAACTTCTGACGATTTGTTTTTCTCTTTTGAAAGTCAATACACACCATACCAACAATTGGTTATTGGCACTTTACCAAGAGTTGATTTAGTTACTCAATCACGAAGTAACGGGCAGGTTTTGCGACCTATTGAAGTAAAGCTCACAGCATTGCCCGATAATTCTACTTGCAATTTAAGTGAAGAATACTATGGTTGCGAAATCGTAATAAGACCAGACACAATTGTTTATTTAGCTTGTAGTATTGCTTCAAATTTTAAAGATAAACAAAAGCAACTTTCTCAAATTATTGGGAAGAAGTTTGACAATATAACAGACTGGACAGACGGAACATCGGTTTGGTTGCATATAACCGAAATGATTGCAACTATTGACAAAATCATACTTTCCGTTTTAGACAAACAAGAACCCATTTTATTACAACCAATTTGGAAAACAAACGGGAAATCGCCTAAACTTTCAGACAATTGTTTGGATGTTTTTGTATGGTCAAACTTTGCTTTTACCCAACTTTTTGTGGACGTTGCAAGAGGCGAACTCTCGGCAAACAATAAAATTACAAGACAAATAAGAACTATTATTTGGCTATTTAAAATGCTTTATGATTTTTCCAAAAACGGACAAATCAACCATCATAAAATCATTGACGAACTTTCTTATAATACTAAAAATGATAAAGCATTTGCTGTAAGCGGACGTGTTACACACCGCTATATGGCTTGTGAAGAACTCACAAAACCAAGAATTGAAAAAAAAGACATCAAGAAAATTATTCTTGGTGGCGGACAAAATTTGCTTAGTCCCGAAAGACGATTTGATGCAATTATTTTTAACTCACCTGAACTATTTAACTAATGGAAACAGTAGACTTATTTTCGGGTTGTGGTGGTTTATCACTTGGATTTCAAAACGCAGGATTTGAAATATTAGCGGCTTTCGACAAATGGGAACCAGCCGTAAAAGTATATAAAGAAAATTTTGACCACCCTATTTACGACACTGATTTAGGAAGTGAAGAAGGACTTGAATTTGTAAAAAAACTCAAACCACAAATGATAATTGGCGGTCCACCTTGTCAGGATTTTTCAAGTGCAGGAAAAAGGGACGAAACTTTAGGAAGAGCGGATTTAACGATTTCGTTTGCCAACATCGTTTCAGAAACCAAGTCCGAATGGTTTGTAATGGAAAATGTGGAACGGATTACCAAAAGCCGTATCCTTAAAGAAGCCTTGCAAATTTTCAAAAAAGCAGGTTACGGCATTTCTTATCAGGTTTTGGACGCAAGCTTTTGTGGTGTTCCCCAATCAAGAAAACGTTTCTTTTTAGTTGGACACAAACATTCAACTGATAATTTTTTGAACCCATATTTTGCTAAAAAACAATCAGCAAAACCAACAACTTTGTTTGATTATTTTGGTAAGTCCTTGGGCGTTGAATATTATTACAGACATCCGAGAAGTTATGCAAGACGTGGTATTTTCAGTATTTACGAACCAAGTCCTACCATTCGTGGTGTAAACAGACCTATCCCAAAAGGTTATAAAAAACACGAAGGCGACCCAGTAGAAATTACAGATGATTTAAGACCATTAACTACAAAGGAAAGAAGTCTGATACAGACGTTTCCCGAAAATTTTGTTTTTAACGGGACAAAAACAGACCTTGAACAAATTATTGGTAATGCTGTTCCTGTAAAACTGGGAGAATTTGTAGCTAACTGTATTAACGATTACATTGCTGACAGACGACAAAACAAACAAATATCAATAGGACAATTAGAATTTATATACGAAGACGAAAACAGCACTGTGCATAACAAGGTATTGGCGTAATGGCGGCTGAACGGCTTCGATTGAACATTTGTGCAAAGTTCAACGGTAGTAATTATATTGAACTTTTGTGCTGAAAATCCGCCACTACGCCAATACCAGAAACGTTATGCGATATGTTGAAACCAAACATCGAACAATATGATTGAATGGAATAACTTTTATGGTGCAATTTTAATTGATAGAGAATATGAGAATTCAAAAAACTTTATAGTAAATGAAGTTCTTGCAAAGAAATATTATCACTTCCATCCTGCTATTTTTTCAACTGGAATTCAAGAAATCCCTTATTTCTATGACGATATATTATTTACATTCGGAAGAACAGCAAAATACTTAGCTCACAACACTTTTGAATTGGAGAATTTTATAACAGAATTTGAAGACATCTTAAGCAATATTGATTTTGAAAATGCACAGGTAAGAATGAATACCGATTATGCAAATTATGATTTATTTTGGCAAAATAAGTTGAAGCTGACAGAAAGTGAAAAGAAAGAAAATATTGAACATTTTAAAGAGTACGAGATTAAATATTTTGAAAGTGAAAAGTTCTTTTTGGGAATAGCTGAAATTGACCTTTTCACAGGTTGGACTGAAAAATACAATAATGAAAAGATTTCCGATTTCGAAAACTGGTATCCAGACTTTAAATACCCATTCTAAAAAACACATCGCATAACAAGGGTTTTGCAATAGTGGGGCGAAACTGCAAAATTCAACAGTTGTTCTTCGGTTCAACATTTGTGCAAAATTGAAGTTTGCGCTTCTTTTGCCCCACCATCGCCAAGCCCCGAACCGTTGGCGGTAATTTTACCAAACAGAATGTTAAACATAAAAAAATATATTCCGATGAAGCTATAAGTAACTGTCCAAAATAAATAAACTCAAACTTTTTCATTGCTTTTAAAAAGTAATGGAGTTTTCTATTATTAATTTTTAAAAATTAGAAAAATGACACAGTTACAAATGATTGACAAAACAAAATTATTTGCTCAACAAGACGAAAATATTTCCGCCGTTTTTATGTATGGTTCATTTACAAAAAACGAAGGAGACAAATATTCTGATATCGAATTTTACATCTTCTTGAAAAATAAAGAAAATTTCTCGGCAGAAAAATGGGTAAATCAAATTCATCCTGTGGCTTTATATTTTACAAACGAATATGGAAGCGAAGTTGCTATTTTCGAGAATATGATCAGAGGAGAATTTCATTTTTTAAAAACGGAGGAAATTGAAATTATCAAATCCTGGGACGGAATTGTTGAATTTAGCGATTTTGACCAAATGAACCTAATCGACAAAGACGGACTTTTAACGAAAACGCTTAATCAAATCGGAACAAAATCCCCAGAAAGAATAACAAATGAAAATATCTTGTGGTTAAGCCAATCATTACTGAATGTTGTACTTACAACAAGCAACTTGATTAAAAGAGAAGAATTTGCTCACGCTCATCACAGTTTATCAAATGTTCAGAAATACTTGCTTTGGCTTATAAGAGTAAGAACAACCAAAACGCAACATTGGGAAAGTCCGACTAAAAATCTCGAAAAGGACATTGATGTAATTTGGTATTCAGCGTATAAAAAAGTAACATCTGACTTAAATCCTAAAAACATCGTTTTGGCTTTTGAGAACTCCTTAAATTTATCGAAAAAACTATTTGACGAACTTAAAATTGAACCCAAACTGAAAGAAATCCTGAGCAGAATAAGATAAAAACTACCGCCAACAAAGGTTTGGCGCAATGGCGGGTTAAGTGATAAATTGAAAGTTTCGGCTTTCAATTCCGCAAAAAGCCAATTACATTGACTTTTTTTCTTAAATTTATTCAATGAATTGGCTTTTGCTTACCGTGTCGCTAAATTGAAACTTCTCGCTTCAATTTCCGCCACTGACGCCAAGCCCCGAAACGTTACCTGCAAGCTTACCAAACAGACACTTATAGACTCAAGGAAAAAATATGGACAATATCAAAGAAATAAAGAATTACATTTTGGAGCATATACATATTGAAAGTCCAGAAGTTTGGGAATTTGAACATACACCCTATATCACAAAACTTATAAATAATTTAAACCAAACAGAAATAATTGATTTTTGCAATAGTGTTTTAGAATGGGAAGATGAGATTTTATACTTGATTACCCTATCACTTTATGAATCAACAAATAAATATTTTGATGCGACATTACTATATATACGCATTTTTTGTAAAATCAAAGAAATAGAATATTTAGAAGATTTGGTAGAAAATGATATTCCTTTTATTCGTCCTCCGTATGATACAGTTGAGAAATTGAAAGATTGGAATATAGAAGAACTCCAAAATTTAAGGGAAAATGTTGAAATGGTAATGACAATCAAAAGTGATTCTTGGAATGAAACACTAAATGAAGTGGTTGCATATTTAAATAAACAAATAGAAATCAAAGCCAGCAGGTAACAAGGGTTTTGCAAAATGGCGGGGTTAAATCTAAATTGAAACTTCGTGCTTCGTAATCCGCAAAAGCCAATTTTATTGGCTTTTTTCATAGATTAGCAAATAGAAATTGGCTTTTGCTACGTGTTGTCTAAATCGAAACTTTCGTCTTCAATTTCCGCCACTGACGCCAAGCCCCAAAACGTTACCTGCCATTTTAAATCATCGTCCCCGAAAAAAATTAATGTAAATGAAAAAGATATTATTTGTAACAGATATTTATTGCCAAGTGCAAGGTAGAAATTACTACGAAGAAGACTTGTTTCTTACAAGAGAACTCAAAAATCATTTCAATGTAATAATCTCACACCCAACACAAGCCGTTGAATTTATTAATAACGTAGATTTCGTTGTTTTAAGAAATACAGGCCCAATAAAAAATTACAAGGAAGAATACAATCACTTTGTAAAGACCATATCGGAAAAAGGAATAAATACTTTTAATTCTTTTGACGGAAAGGCAGATATGAAAGGAAAAGACTATTTACTCGAATTGGTGGACAAGGGTTATCCGGTAATTCCCACCATTGACAAAGCGGAAAACATAGAAAAATTAGGTAATACCGAAAAATATATTGTTAAACTGAAAGACGGAGCTGATTCTATCGGAATTGAAATTTTAAATAAGGAAGAAATTCAAAATAAAGAAATCATTGACAGACTAATTCAACCTTTCCTGGATTTTGAATATGAAATATCTTTTTATTACATAAACAGCGAATTTCAATATGCCTTATATGCACCGAATAAAAAGAAAAGGTGGGAATTAGTTCCTTTTAATACAACCAAGGAAGATTTAAAATTTGCTGACAGCTTTATTAAATGGAACAACATTACAAGAGGAATAACTCGTGTAGATGCATGTAGATTAAAAGATGGTTCTTTGCTTTTGATAGAATTGGAAGATTTAAACCCATATCTGTCGCTTGATGCATTAACAGAAAGAGTTAAGAAAAATTTCATTGACAATTTAGTCAACGCATTAAAAGAAATCTAATAAAAACTGCAGATAACAAGGGTTTTGCAAAATGGCGGGTTTTCGTCTAAGTTGAAATTTTAGGCTTCGTAATCCGCAAAAGCCAATAAAATTGGCTTTTTTTCATAAATTAGCAAATAGAAATTGGCTTTTGCTACGTGTCGTCTAAATCGAAATTTCCATCTTCGATTTACCGCCACTACGCCAAGCCGCAAAACGTTGGGCAACATACAAAAAGCCAACCGCACAAACAGCACATTTGGTTTTTGCCAACACGAAAGCCAACGCTAAAAAAACCAAAAGAGCTGTTTTTTGCCAACGCACGAACAAAAAACTAACTTTGAAAGGAAAATTTGAGAATAGAATAAATGACATTAGAACAATATATTTCCAATTTAGACCAAAGGTACAGACTAGGAAACGCAACCGAACATACTTTTCGTGGCGACTTACAGCAACTTTTGGAAAGTCTGGTGCCGACAATTAGAGCAACAAACGAACCGAAAAGACAGAGTTGCGGAGCACCTGACTACATTTTGACTAAAAAAGATATTCCTGTTGGATTTATTGAAGCCAAAGACATTGGCGACAAAGACCTTGACGGAATGAGAAAAACAGGAAACAAAGAACAGTTTGACCGCTACAAGGCTTCTCTAAACAATTTGATTTTCACAGACTATATTAACTTTCATCTGTACCGAGAAGGCGAATTCATTACCAAAATTGCCATTGCAGAAATCACGGACAAAGGAATAAAACCTTTACCTGAGAACTTTGGTAGTTTTGAAAATCTAATCAAAGACTTTTGCATTCACGTGGGTCAAACGATAAAAAGTCCTAAAAAATTAGCAGAAATGATGGCAGGAAAAGCCCGCCTTCTTTCTGATATTATCGGCAAAGCTTTAACGAGCGATGAAGAAAATCACGAAGACAGTACACTAAAAGACCAAATGTTGGCTTTCAAGCAAATTCTGATACACGATATTACTCCAAAAGGTTTTGCAGACGTTTACGCTCAAACCATTGCATACGGAATGTTTGCAGCTCGTTTACACGACCCAACGCTACCAACTTTTAGCAGACAAGAAGCCGCTGAATTGATTCCAAAGTCAAATCCGTTTTTACGCAAGTTGTTTGGCTACATTGCTGGACCCGATATTGACGACCGAATTAAATGGATTGTAGATAGTTTGGTGGATATATTTTTGGCGTGTAATGTTGAAGAAATTTTAAAGAACTACGGAAAGTCAACCAAAATGGAAGACCCAATTATCCATTTTTATGAAACTTTCCTAAGTGAATACGACCCGAAATTGCGTAAATCTCGTGGCGTTTGGTACACACCGCAACCCGTTGTAAATTTTATTGTTCGTGCAGTTGATGACATTTTAAAAACCGAATTTGATTTGCCACAAGGTTTAGCCGACACGAGCAAAACAAAAATCAAAGTGGATGTTCAAGGTAAAAAAGTGGAGCAAGAAGTACACAAAGTACAAATTCTTGACCCAGCCACAGGAACAGGAACTTTTTTGGCAGAAGTGGTAAAACACATTCACAAAAAATTTCAAGGACAACAAGGTATTTGGAGCAATTATGTAGAAACGCATTTATTGCCACGCTTGAACGGTTTTGAGTTGCTAATGGCGAGTTATGCAATGGCACACCTTAAATTGGATTTACTTTTAACCGAAACAGGATTTAAACCAACTTCTAACCAACGATTTAGAGTTTACCTAACCAACAGTTTAGAAGAACACCACCAAGACACAGGAACTTTATTTGCGAACTGGTTAAGCACCGAAGCAAACGAAGCCAACCATATCAAACGAGATACGCCTGTGATGTGTGTGATTGGAAATCCGCCATACAGTGGAATTTCT
>JAQVDG010000398.1 GCA_028698395.1 Weeksellaceae bacterium | reverse complement strand
AGAAATTATGGAAGAATTATTATCAGAAAAAGGCAACTCCTGTAAACCAATTGCAGGACTAATTTTTAATTGTAAATTTGTAGTAGGATTTAATCTTTAACCTGTAAACTTTTTTTAGGACGAGTCAAGTTTATTGAAACTGTAAAAGAGTGTTTTTAGAAAAGTGTGTCTTGTCCTTATTTTAGGGAAATAACTTGAGCTAAAACACACCCGATAGCACAGATTTACAATTTGTGCCTGTAATAAGCCCATGATATCTTCACCAAAGCATTCAGAAATTGCCTTGACTTTTTACTTTTTTTGTGTTAAGACAAATAGCCTTGCGTCTTGATTTTTGTGTCTTTTTTAAAAGAATCAATCAGTACTGACTCCGCCTCCGTACATTTCTTTCTGTTTTTCTTGTAGAATCCGCATTTCCTCATAAAACTCTTTCTCAGTCAAAACCGTTCCTTTTGTTGGTTTTGAAATTTTAATTTCCTGATCTCGTGTTGTGATGGAAGTAGCGGTAATAATAAGTTGAACTTGATTCATTTCAAATTCTGTTTTTAAGATTAATCCCGGCAATCCCCAGATACGATCAGGACCGTCTTTTATGTTGATTTTAGGAGTGTACCAAGCTGTAACCTGAATAGAATCATTGAGAGTACCACTTGCTTTGTAAGTATCAAAACCTGCAATTTGAGTTTTTTCTCGACTGATTTTCCAATTGAAATTCTGAAGGGAATCTTTCATTAAATAAACTTTTCCAATATCATAAGGTTTGATGTAATACTGTTCTGTAATGTTTTTGTACAAAGGTTCTTTGTCCATGGCACTAACTTGTGAAAGTATCATTCCGGCAGGGCTTTGGTCATTATTGATTTTTTCCTGCATTTTATATTCCGATTCCCGTCCGTTGGTTTTTAATTTGTAATCAATAAAAATCCCTTTGTTTATTTCTTGTCGGAGTGGTTCTTCTACTGCAGCACGCCATTCTGACGGTACATTTGACATGATTTGTTCCAAATCCAATTTCATTTCCATTTGATAATCCACCTCCAAATATTGATTTTCTTGTGCTTTGGATAAAAAGCCTATCCAAACGAAGGATAAAAAAAGCATATATTTTTTCATATTCTGAACATTTGATTAATAAGTGTCCGTTCCGAGAAAAATGTTACAATTGGAATGGATTTTAAATAATTTTGTCATTCCTATGATATGGTTTATATTCGCAGACTATGAAGATGAATAATTTTGAAGAATTACAAGCATTGCTCAGTAAGCCTAAAAAAATCACAATCATTCCTCACCGGAATCCTGATGGAGACGCTATTGGTTCGGTTTTGGCAATGTTCCATTATTTAACAAAATTGGGGCATCAATGCGATGTGGTTTCGCCCAATGATTTTCCGAAATTTTTGAAATGGATGGAAGGAGCCAAATCAATTTTCATTACAGAATACAATCCGGGAAAAGCACGACGAATGATTGAAAATGCAGAATTAATTTTTATTTTGGATTTTAATTGTCTGGCACGAATTGAAGAATTAGGAGAATGGGTGCAAGCTTCTAAGGCATTGAAAATTATGATTGACCATCATCAGGAACCCGAAACCTTTGATTTTATGTATTCCGATACTTCTGTTCCGGCAACTTGCCAAATGGTATATGATTTTATAGAAGCCATGGATGACTTGGATTGTATCGATACATCTATTGCTGAATGTATTTATACCGGAATTATGACGGATACCGGGAATTTTCGGTTTAAAAATACCGGTGCCAGAACACATCGGCTTGTAGCAGAACTATTGGAAAAAGGAATTGAAGTCGATAAAATTTATAATAATGTTTACGATACCCAATCCGAAGGGCGTTTAAAATTGTTAAGTTTGTGTTTGGGCTCATTAGAAACTTTGCCGGAATTTAGGACGGCTTATATGTATTTAACACGCACACAGCAATTGGAATACAGTTCTCAAAAAGGAGACACAGAAGGCTTTGTTAATTATGGTTTGGGAATTGCCGGATTTGTTTTTTCGGTTATTTTTATTGAAGACCAACAAAATGATTTTATAAAAATTTCGTTTCGTTCTAAAGGAGATTTCGATGTAAATTCATTTGCCCGAAAACATTTTAACGGAGGAGGACATATCAATGCAGCCGGAGGAAGATCGGATTTGACTATGGAAGAAACTATCCGGAAATTTGAAACAATTATTCAGGAATATAAAGAAGAATTACAACACACAATAATTTAAAAAATACCCAACGAATTTTGAAAAAAATAATAGTAATTACAATTCTGCTCGTTTTCGCTTCTTGTAAAAACAAAGTAATTCAGTATCCGGTGAATTATGAAAATGAAAGAGGGAAATTCATGGAGCTTTCACAAAATTATAATAAACAAATTTTGGAAGAAGATACTGAATTAATAGAAGATTACATTGAAACTTCCGGACAGGATTTTACTCAAACTTCTTATGGATTTTGGATTTCCAATTCAGGAAAAGCAAGTGAATCCATGGCAAAATCCGGTGATTATATCAAATTTGAATACGAAGTGTCCGATTTTGATGGAAATACAGTATATTCAAAAGAAGAAATAGGAGTACAACAGATTTATTTAGGGAAAACCCATTTACCGCGCGGTTTACATACTACTTTGCAGCTAATCGAAGAAGGAGATTCGGCTACCGCTCTTTATCCGTCTTTTTTAGCTTATGGGGGGTACGGTGACAGAAATAAAGTAGGAGGCTATGTACCTTTGATTTTTAATGTGAAAATTATAGATATAAAGAAATAAAATGAAAAAATTAATAGTAATCTTAGGGGCAGCAACATTGTTAAGCAGTTGCGCCACAGTAAAAATACCCGAATCAATGAGTAAAGA
>JAQVDG010000397.1 GCA_028698395.1 Weeksellaceae bacterium | reverse complement strand
ACGTTATAGCCAACTTTAGTAAACTACAAAACCAAAGACAATTAAAATGAGAAAGAGTAAAATGATTTGACTGACAATTTCTCTCTTTTTCTCGTTGTCATCTTTATTTTAATAATTCGTCTATTTATTATTCAAATTTCTTACAAACTTCCTAAAAAGATACAAAAGCAATAATAAAATTCCTAAGATTTTCATTCTATTTTACTAATTTTTACAAAAAAAAATAAATAGCTTGATCTTTATCAAGATGTTTTTAGAAAAATAATTTTTTTTTTCATTGAATAGTAATAAAAAATACTATATATTTGCAAAAAAAATAATACGCAACAAACTAGCGACTTATTTCCAGATTTGATTATATAAGGGAGAGTTTGTAGCGTGTATAAACGAGTTATGGGCAATCATAAAAAACGAACGTAATGACAAGTAAATATAAAATAGGTGACGAATTAATGATTAAAACTGGTAAAGCTCTTGAATTTGCCAGACATTATTTTGTCGATTATTTCCCTAAGTTTTATAATCACTCAACATATATCAGTCACCTTGACCAAATTGTAATGACAGGGAAAAAGTTAAAAGTGTCTGAGATATCATTTTGGGAAAATATGGACAAGGTAGTTTTGAAGTTAGACTTTGAATATAATAACGAATCTCTAAGTTGCCACAAAATTGAAGATTTTTTAACGCCATATTTAGATTTTAAAAAGCCAATATTTGAAAACTTGATTAAATCTGAGGTTTATTTTCCTGATAATGAAAAGTATGAACAACAATTATTAAGTAAGAGCTTAGAAAAAAGATATGAAGCAGCAAAACGATTAAAGAACTATAAACCAAATGAATTTCAGTTCGCAATTCCCTACTATATTGCCTTAGAGCAATTTGATGAGTTACTGAAATATGGAGAGAAAGCTATTCCTCAACTTATTGAGTATTTATCCATTTGTGCCGAAGAAGAAAATACAAATAGAGTTTTTAACGTATTTTATAGACTTGGTGCCGTATCGACAGGTGCGTTACTTTCGCTATTGACTCTTAAAAACTATCAGTATAGATATGTTGTGTATAAAATAATTGGAGACATTGGGGCAAAAGAAAGCATCATAGTTCTAAATACAATGAAATCAGTTGAAGACAAGCACATAAATGAATTAAATGAAGCATTATTTAAACTTAATAAAAGATTTTCACTATGACAAATTGGACAACTATCGAGATAATGGATATCGCAATTGGGATTGGATTGGTTAACCCTGACGGAAGTGTTACAGAAATACTAACAGTAAACCTACCTGACGAAAGTAATATGACCGATGAAGAACAGAGGCAATGGATAAATACAAACAATAAAAGAATGCAAGCAATTTCTAACTTTTTGATGATAAATGACTTATGAGAATGACAGCCCATAACAGGCGTTTGGCTCAATGGCGGGTGAAGTGGTTAATTGAACATTCTACCTCGCATCAACTTTTGTGGTGTATTGACAGTTTTCTGCTCCGAAATCCGCCACTGCGCCAAGCGCCAAACCGTTAGCGGCTATTATAGAACAACCCTGCAAATGACAATGAAGCACTACATCTTGACACTCCTTTTGGCAACTTTCAGTTGGACATTGTTTGGACAAAGCAATGACACTTGGACTGCATTTTGGAATAAAGACACTACACGAATCGGCTATAAAGACAAAAATGGAGTAATTAAAATTGAACCAAAGTTTACAGGTTTTTCAAGTGCAAACAAGTTTGACAATATCATTGCGGTATCAGAAGAAACAAATGGAGAATGGAAAAGTTATTACTTAACTAAAACGGGAAGAATTGTGGGTATAGACAGTTTGCACATTTTTGACAACGGCTCAGACTGCGAAAGCGAAGGATTTATCCGTTTCAGAGACAAAAAAACAGATAAAGTCGGAATGTTTAACGGCAAAGGAGAAATTGTTGTTCCTGCAATTTACAATGATTTGACAAGAGTAAGAAACGGAATGATAGTCGGACTTAAAGGAGCAGAAAAAAAATATTGGGACAAAGACAATCATTCGGGTTGCAATCATTTTAGTTGGACAGGTGGACAGGAAGTGCTTATTGACACTTTGAATAATATTCTTGTAGAAAATTTTTCTTACGACAATTCAATAAATTTTTTCACTCTTGAAAAAACAAAAACGCCAAATTCTGACACAACACGAAAATCGTTTTTAGCAACAGACGGAACTTATTATTCGTTTGTTGACTTTGAAAAAGAATTTAGACAATGGCTTACAAATGACTTATTCATTAACCTTACAGAAGAAAAATTAGTAAACGCTTCCTATGACAATATTATTTGGGAATCAACGAATGGTTGGGCAAATTCTAAAAAAGAAAAATTTATTAAGGACAACTTTCTTGTTCTTAAAAACGGTTTGTTGGAAATTCTGCAACCCAACTGCGACTACTTTGTTTCCCAAGACGGACTAAACCCATTTATGTTTGAAGGAATTGAATTTGAAAAGTATTTCAATAATTGTGGCGAAGCAATAGATTGGCTATATCCGACAATGGCAATAGTTGTATCACATAAGAACCAAAAAGACTTTACACAAAATCATTACGAGTTTTTACGAACCGACAATGGATATAAATTAATTTGCGTGACAATAAGAAACGAGAAAATAAATAACAGCCGCTAACATCGGCTTGCCGCAAGCGGGGCGACAGTGCTAAATTGAAAGTTAGTGCTTCTAATCCCCGCCTTCGGCAAGCCGCGGCACGTTAGTGGCAAACTTAAAGAGACAGAATTAAATCATGGAGAAATTTTTAGAAAAATTATTTGACATTAATAAAATCCCGACAAAGCTAATCATTGTGATTTGGCTAAGCTCTGCTCTGATTTT
>JAQVDG010000396.1 GCA_028698395.1 Weeksellaceae bacterium | reverse complement strand
TAATTTCTATCAACATGATTATTTATAATGTTACGCTGAATATTGAGGAAAGTATTGAACAAGAATGGTTGATTTGGATGCGCGATGTTCACATTCCTGAGGTGATGAATACCGGGAAATTCATTTCGTGTCGTTTGTCCAAATTAATTTCACACCAAGAAAAAGGTTCTCAGAATTATTCAGCACAATATACTTGTCATTCAACAAGGGATTTGAAAGAATATCAACAAAATTTTTCAAAAGAATTACAAAAGAAATCGTTAGAGAAATTTGCCGATAAAATGCTGGCATTCCGAACAGAATTAGAAGTGATTGAAGATTTTTATCCGGTTAAAAATTAATTGGTTTTAATCTTATACAATAAATTTAATTCAGACTGATAATCAATCGTAATTTCATCTACTGTTATGTAAATTGTAAAGTTGTATAATGTATTTTGGTAATTTATATAAGAGCCTGTTTAAAAATTATCTAATAATTTGTTTATGCCTTTTTTTGGCTACAACTTCGTTAAATTTTGAAACGATAGCTCTGCTATCCTTTAAAAATTTGCCTTCTTATCCGAAACTACGTTTCTCCCTCTTAATCTCAAACACTCAAAAATAAGCTATAAACATTCTTACGACATAAATTTAAACAGGCTCTAAGAAAAATTCAGAATTTTAAGATTCATTTTACAAATCTATTTAGTTAATTGTTCCAATGCATATTGAATCATTTCATCAATAGTAGCGTAGGCATCTTTACTGAATTCTCCCAAAGCCCGATTAGCCACAATACAATTCATGGACAAAGCTTCATGTCCTAACATAGCTGACAAACCGTAAATTCCGGAAGTTTCCATTTCAAAATTAGTAATCCGAACTCCTTTATGATTAAAGCCCGAAAGAATAGAATTTATATCACGAGGCGAAGGTTGTAAACGCAAAATCCGACCTTGTGGGCCATAAAAACCGGAAGCCGTAGCCGTAATTCCGATATGGGTTTTATCCGATTGTAAACGAGTCAATAAAGAATCAGAACCTTTTACAATATAAGGTTCGGCTTTTTTGGTTTGCCAATTGGCATAATTAATAAAAGCCTGAGTTAAATCTGAGTCAAAAATTGAATTACTATCTTCATAAAAGTGCATCAATCCATCAAATCCCAAACCATGAGAACTCAACACAAAGCTATCTACCGGAATATCGGCATGTAAAGCTCCCGAAGTTCCCAATCGAATGATATGTAATTTTTTAAATTCCGGAAGAATTTCTCCTGTTTGCAGATTTAAATTTGCAACTGCATCCAACTCATTCAAAACAATATCAATATTATCGGTTCCCATTCCGGTTGAAATAACGGTAAAGCGTTTTCCTTTGTAAATTCCGGTATGTGTAACAATTTCTCGTTTTTGAGTTTGAAATTCAATTGTATCAAAATATTTGGAAACTTCCTTTACCCGACCAGGATCTCCAACGGTAATTACCCAATCTGCCAAATGTTCCGGACGAATATTACAATGATAAATGCTGCCATCTGCATTTAAAATTAATTCAGAAGATTTTTTATTCATTTTATTCATATTTAAAGCTAATCTATTTAAAACTCTATGAAATTAAAAATAAATTCAACTGTAATTTGTCAGTTAGCTCTAATAGATTTGTAAATTTGTCGCAAACTTCAACTTCTATGTTTGATTCAATCATTGCCTATTTTGAGCAAATTTCTCCTATTCGAGGAGCTTTGTATGCCACTCTTTTTACTTGGGCTGTAACAGCATTAGGAGCTTCTTTGGTGTTTTTGTTTAAAGAAATGAACCGTCTGCTTTTAAATGGAATGTTAGGATTCACTGGTGGTGTAATGATTGCAGCGAGTTATTGGAGTTTATTGGCTCCTGCAATTGAAATGAGCAATGGGGAAGGGGTGATGCGAATTTTCCCGGTAGTAACCGGATTTATTTTAGGCGCATTGTTTTTGTTTGGATTGGATAAAATTTTACCTCATTTACACATTAATTTTAAACAAGAAGAAGGAATTAAAACGCCTTGGCAGCGAACTACACTTTTAACTTTAGCCATCACGCTTCATAATATTCCCGAGGGCTTGGCAGTAGGAGTTTTATTCGGTGGCGTAGCCATTGGAATTCCGGAAGCTTCGATTGCCGGTGCAGTTACTTTAGCAATTGGTATTGGAATTCAAAATTTCCCTGAAGGCATAGCAGTTGCTGTACCACTTCGCGGAATGGGATTATCACGAACCAAAAGCTTTATGTACGGACAAGCTTCTGCTTTGGTTGAACCCATTTTTGGCGTATTAGGAGCTTATGCCGTAGTCGCTTTTACTCCAATTTTACCTTATGCATTAGCATTTGCGGCGGCGGCTATGATTTATGTTGTCATTGAAGAAGTTGTTCCGGAAACTCAACAAAATGGGCATTCTGATGTTGCTATTTTAGGCTTTGTAGGTGGATTTGTTGTTATGATGAGTTTAGATGTTTTATTAGGATAACCTTTTTTTCTAAAACCAAAAATAAAAAAGGAGCTAATAAATAAGGAAATTTAAGTTTATTTGGGAAAATAAACTTAAATTTAAGCCATCTAACTTAAAAACATACTAGCATAGCTACCTATTGTACCGAATGCGGTGATAAAATCATCGGCAGAGCTCAAAAGAAATTCTGTAATGAATCCTGTCGAAATACTTACAACAACCGTCAAAATAAAGATTCTTCAAATTTGATGAAAAAAATAAACCGACAATTAAGAATCAATTATAATATTGTATCAGCATTGAATTTTAAGGAAAATAAAGTAAAATTAAAACGTCAAGCTTTACAGGATTTACATTTTAATTTTGACTATTTCACTCATTTAAAAATTTATAAAAACGGTTCTGAATAT
>JAQVDG010000395.1 GCA_028698395.1 Weeksellaceae bacterium | reverse complement strand
AAGGAGGATTGGCAATTGCAGTAAACATAGCGGAATGTTAATTGAAGCACCCGTTTAAATTCCTTTCTTTTTGTACTTTTGCCTAAATCAATAAAATATGAGTGTTTTAATTCAGAATTTAACTCAGAAATACGGAAAACAATTGGCTTTGGACAAGGTTTCACTTTCTATTCAAAAAGGTGAAATTGTCGGACTTTTAGGACCGAACGGAGCCGGAAAATCAACCTTGATGAAGAGCATCACAGGAGCAATTATTCCAAATTCAGGAGAAATTAAAATTGATGAATATTCTGTTTTGAATCATCCGATAAAAACTAAAAAAAAAATAGGCTTTCTACCGGAAAATAATCCGCTTTACTACGATATGTATGTAAAAGAATACTTGAATTTTGTTGCCGATATTCGAGAAGAAAAGAAAGACAAAGTAACAGAAATTATTCAAAAAGTAGGACTTACTCCTGAAAGTCATAAGAAAATAGGACAACTTTCCAAAGGTTACAAACAAAGAGTTGGTTTGGCTCAAGCAATACTTTCCAATCCGGAAATTTTAATTTTAGACGAACCTACCAATGGATTAGACCCCAATCAAATTTTAGAAATCCGGGAAATTATCCGTGAAATCGGACAAAGTAAAACCGTGATTTTGTCCACTCACATCATGCAGGAAGTGGAAGCTCTTTGTTCAAGAGTTATTTTGCTGAATAAAGGGAAAATTATTTCGGACAGCCCGATTGAAGAATTTAAAGGTCAATACAAAAATCTGGAAGATGCCTTTCATCAACTTACACTTGAAAAATCATCTTTATAGATTTATCAAATCAAAATTGATTTATTTCACTGTTTAAGAGTAGGTTGTAATGGTCGGATTGTTATTTCACTGATTAAGAAATTATCCGGTGTTTCCAATAAATGAATAATACTGTCTGCTAAATCCTTGGGATGAAGCATATTGGAATGAGATTGAATTCCGGAAGTTTTAAAAAAATCAGTTGCAATCGAACCCGGATTAACACAACTTACTTTGATGTTGAAATCGCGTAGTTCTTTAAACAAAGCATCACTGAATCCCTGAATTCCGAATTTCGAGGCGCAATATGCCGTTCCTTCTGCTCTTCCGACACTTCCCAAAATAGAACCTATATTAATTATATGTGAAGATTGTTCTTTCGATTTCATCCAAGGAACTAATTTGGAAGTCAGATAAAATACTGCGTTTAAATTAACATTCTGTATTTGTATCCAATCTTCCAAAGTAGTTTCTTCTATTTTCCTGAACTCGCCTATTCCGGCATTATTAATTAAAATATCAGGAGAATGATTCTCCGAAAAAACAGTTGAAATCCAATTTTTAGTTTCCTCAAAATCTGTAATATCCAAGTGAACAGCTTCAAATAATTCTCCTGTTTGTTTTTTGAGTTCTTCTAATTTTTCCAAATTTCTTGCTAAACCGTAAACTTTCACGCCTTTATCAATCAAAGCCATTGTGAGAGCTTTGCCCAAGCCGCTGCTGCATCCGGTTAACAGAGCTGTTTTTCCGTTTAATTGCATACTAAATTATGGATTATAAGTTCCCACTTCACTCCGAAAAGGTATGGCTAACCTATTCCAGCCGTTAATGGCGATAATGGTCATCGTTAATGCCATTAAATCCTCTTCATTAAATTGTGCGCAAACTCTTTCATACAATTCATCGTCCACATGATTTTCCGAAATTAAAGTCAAAGCTTCCGTCCACTCTAAAGCGGCTCTTTCTCTTTCACTAAAAAACGGAGTTTCTCTCCAAGCCGGAAGTGTATAAAGTCTTTGTTCTGTTTCGCCTGCCTTCCGGGCATCTTTGGAGTGCATATCCAAGCAATAACCGCATTTGTTGATTTGAGACGCCCGCATCTTCACTAATTCAAATAAACTGGCTTCCAAATTGGAATGGTGAACGTATTTTTCCAATTCCAAGAGACCTTTTATTGCTCCCGGAATTTTCCCGTAATTTAATCTTGGTTTCATTGTATTGTATTTTATTTTTTTAATGAATACAATTATGAAAATTAGTTCTCTAATTTTGCGTCCAATGTAATATCACAATTGAGTACTTTACTAATCGGGCAATTTTCTTTTGCATTATTTGCAATTTCCTGAAATTGTTCTTCGGTAATTCCCGGAATTTTAGCTTTTAAAGTTAAGTGAGAACTAACGATTTGTAGTTTTTCATAATTCATACTCAACTCTGCAGTTGCGTCCAAGGAGTCCGGTGTAAAACCTGATTTTCCTAACATTAAACTGGTTGCCATAGCAAAACAACCGGCATGTGAAGCTGCTAATAATTCATCCGGATTTGTTCCTTCTCCATTTTGAAAACGAGAATTATACGAATACATTTTTCCGTTTAATACATTACTTTTAGTGGACAAAACTCCATTTCCTTCTTTTACGGTACCTTTCCAAACGGCACCTGCTGTGTCTTTTTTCATTTTTTTATTTTTAATGATTATACTAAAATTTTTGTGATGTAAATTTACAAAAATAAACGGCACTGATTAAGAAGCCGTTTAAAATTTATCTACTAATTTGTTTATACTTATTTTTGACTGTGATTTTGTTAAATTTTAAAACGAAATCAGAATAATTTTTGTTGCTCCGGCGATTAAAAGATAATTATTATAGTGTTCCCCATTGTTTGAACCACATTTAAGCTACGCTAAGATGATTTGTATTTTCAAATATAAACTCCGCCAAGGGACTTTTTGTTTCTTTTGTGTCAAGACAAAAGAAAGAAGAATCAGAACGCATATATCTTGTAATACGCACGGATTGCAAATCCGCGCAATCGGACTTTTTGTTTCTTTTGTGTCAAGACAAAAGAAAGAAGAATCAGAACGCATATATCTTGTAATA
>JAQVDG010000394.1 GCA_028698395.1 Weeksellaceae bacterium | reverse complement strand
TAGAAATGGGACGAGCTTTTGTAATTCCTGACTACCAACAGAAACCCATGCCTTTATTTTTGCTTTGGCGAGGAATTATTCATGTTACTTTACGAAATCCGGAAGAAAAATACATAATTGGCGGCGTGAGCATCAGCAATCAATTTTCAGATTTTTCTAAATCTCTGATGATTGAATTCATGAAATCACATTATTACGACCCTTATGTGGCACAATATGTTCGACCTAAAAAGGAATTCAAAGTTCGTTTAAAAGACGAAGACAAAGAATTCTTTTTTGATGAAGCCAAAGCAGATTTGAATAAATTTGATAAACTTATCGATGAATTAGAGCCGAATCTTCTCAGAATTCCAGTGTTAATCAAAAAATACATTAAACAAAATGCACGATTAATCGGATTCAATGTCGATCCCAAATTTAACGATGCAATTGATGGATTGATGTATATCCGAATCAGCGATCTACCCGAAAGTACGGTAAAACCGGTTTTGGAAGAAATTCAAGCAGAATTAATTAGAAAAATGGAAACAAATCCAGAAGCTGATGAAAAATTATAAAATAGGATTCTTAATTTTTTATCAATTTATAACTTTTCCCATCTTGTACTTTTACAAAATAGATTCCTTTAGGTAGATTTTGAGTGCTTATGTTTTGATTGTCAGTTGCTTGGGTTTTTAAAACTAACTTTCCTGAAGTGTCATAAATTTTAACGACTGTCATGCCTGACTTAGAAAGTCCTTTGATTTTGAAATATGAATTTGCTGGATTGGGATACAAAAACTTATTGGTAATTTGTAATTCATTAATTGATAATGGCTCTCCTTCAAGATTAAATATAGTTCCTTTACTATAATCGCCTCCAAAAGCTGTCGTACCAAAAAAAAGTTCGTCTTCATACAAAAGGCCGGCACAAGCATAATATCCGGTTTCTGGTGTAAATTCAAAAATAGTTTCAAATTCGGTTCCGTCCATTTTAATTCTGAAAATTCCTCCGCCAATCGAAGTCGTTCCATATAAAAAATCATTTACTTTAACCAAACTACTTCTTGGTCTGACACCCGTTTGGGGAGTTAAGTCATATAGAATCGTAAAATCAGTGCCATCTGTTTTTATTTTATACAAATACCCGTTTTCGTGGTCTTCACCATTGAATGTGCTTCCATACAAATAGTTATCAACCAACAATATATCATTCGGCGAAACATTGGTGTTTTGCAAATTATCCGGAAAATCATGTATTTTCTGAAAGTCTGAACCGTCGGGTTTTATTTTGTATAACGTAGAATTTTGAACTCCGTTTCCGTTAAATGAGCTGCCATATAAATATTCCCCATCAAATACAAGATTATTGTGGGGTTGGGCGACATCATTTGAAAAATTGTGAAGTACAGTAAAATCAGAGCCGTCTGTTCTGAATTTGAATAATTTCCCGTTGCTGTATGTCGTTCCATACAAGAATTCTCCATCATAAAATAAAGTGCACATAGAGAGGCTTCCGGAGCTTCCGCCAAGATCCTTTAATTTAGTGAAATTACTTCCGTCGGTATTTAATCTGAAAATGACTCCACCGTTATTCAATGCGCCACCCGCAGAAGTAACACCAAAAAGCTCAGAACCAACTAAAGTTAGTGAACCGTAGGGTTTTGTTCCGTTGGCATCATCAAAATCAAATAATTTCTCAAATTCAGTTCCGTCTTTCTTGATTCTAAAAATAGAACCCTTTTCAAATTCACCTCCGTTAGAAGTCATTCCGTACAAATAAGTACCGTCACTAATGAATTCACTGTAAGATACCGTTCCGCTTGAATCATCAAAATCAAATAGTTTTTCAAAAGCTTGTGCATTAGTAAAAACAAAACCGAAAATCAGTAGAATGAATAAGTAGTTATATGGTTTCATAATATGTAAACAATAATTAACAAACATATAAAAAAATTTCAAGACACGAACCGTATTTTATATTTTACCTTAAATAGATTCTGATTATATTTAGACTCGTAAAAATGAAAATCATGCGTCAAATACTTTCAATCACACTCATAATCAGTGGATTATTTTGTTTAAAAGCTCAAACACCAAAAAAATACACCTCTTCCGAATTATTTGAATCGATAAAAAAACTGAATTTTTTAGGTTCGGTTTTATATGTAGCAGCTCATCCGGACGATGAAAACACTCATTTAATTTCTTATTTTTCCAATGAAATCGGAGCGCAAACTGCTTACATTTCCTTAACTCGCGGCGATGGCGGTCAGAATCTCATCGGTTTGGAATTACGAGAATTATTAGGCGTCATCCGAACACAAGAATTGTTGCAAGCACGAAGAATCGATGGTGGAATTCAGTTTTTTACACGAGCCAACGATTTTGGCTATTCTAAAAATCCGGAAGAAACTTTTCAATTCTGGAACAAAGAAAAAATTTTGAGCGATTTAGTGTATGTTATTAGATAATTCCAAACCGATGTCATCATCAACCGTTTTGACCATCGTACGCCTGGTAGTACACACGGTCATCACACGGCTTCTGCAATTTTAAGTCAAGAAGCGTTTGACTTATCAGCTCAAAAAAATCAATTTCCGGAACAATTGAATCGAGTTTCGGTTTGGCAGGCAAAACGTTTGTTTTTCAATCCTTCATGGTTCTTTTTTGGAAGCCGGGAAGCGTTTGATAAAGTTGATAAATCCAATTATTTCAAAATGGATATTGGTGTTTTCTATTCAACTTTAGGTGTGAGCAATAGTGAAATCGCCGCTAAAAGCCGTAGTCAGCACAGTTCGCAAGGTTTTGGTGCAACGGCAGTTCGGGGAAGTGCAATGGAATATTTGGAACTGCTGAAAGGTGAAAAATTTGAAAAAGATGTTTTTGA
>JAQVDG010000393.1 GCA_028698395.1 Weeksellaceae bacterium | reverse complement strand
GTTTTTTTTGCTGCACGAGTGGCTTACAAAAAGAACAGCGATTGCCAGGAGGTAAAAAATGGTTAATTTTGAGCGTTGCTTCATCTTAGCTAAATTTTTGACCGGGAAGTTATAAAAAAATGAGTATTTTGCATGGGTTGTTGTATTTAAGTTTGTTTGTGTTTGTTTCGGTTTCGGTACAGGGACAGCGTAATACGCGCTATTCGGTCGACCTGAACCCACCTGACAAACGCAGGGTGCCCCTGGAATATTTTATTGAGCAAACCAAAACCAATTTTAAAGAGGCATCAGAATTACGAAAAAAGCGGCGCATAAATAAAAAAGTATCGAGAAAGATACAAAAGCATACGTACAACAATCAGACAAGTGCAGTGAAAAAGCGCATGCGTCAGTCGGCCAAAAAAGCCGATGAATTTAATGATGGAAAAAGATCTTTTAAAGAAAGAATAATTAAACTATGCAGGCATGGATGATTTAATTCAAATACTTTTCTTTGTTTTAACTTTTGCGCTTTTTGTTTTTTCAGCCATTCGAAAGCAAAAAAAGCCAAACAATAAACCGGCAAGCGCTGTGGATGTTACCCTTGAGTCCTTATTTGGGATTCCAATGGTTGAAGAACGGCAACCAGCCCGGACGGATGAATATTTGACAGAGGAAGATGAGTATGAATTTGGAGCCGACGAAGGTGTTTCAGCAACTAAACCTGAAATGGTGAATCAGTTGGTTGATGAAGAAGTAGAAGAAGAAAAGGAGTGGGAGGAAGAAGAATCGCAAAGCAAAATTGCTCAAGAATTTGATTTAAGAAAAGCAGTTATTTATTCCGAAATCATAAATCGAAAAGTGTATTAATTGGAATTCCAATTACAGCCGTTGAATTTTTGGGAAGCAGATAAAAATCAACATTACAGTTTTTTACGCCCATGCAGATGAGCAAAAGAATTGGCTAATTCTGAAATGATTTTAATGCTTTATCCATTATTCAGTAATTAATTTTATTATATTTGTATTTCATAATGAAAGAGTCCCATGTTTTCATGGGATTCTTTTTTCTTTTAGTTTTAACAGAAATGGAGGTTTATTATGGGTAAGCTGTCGTATATTACCAGCGAGGGCCTTAAAAAGCTTATAACCCAAGTGGAGCGCTTAAAATCGATTGAACGCCCGCAAATTTCACAGGCTATAGCTGAGGCTCGCGATAAAGGTGATTTGTCGGAAAATGCAGAGTACGATGCAGCCAAAGAGGCTCAGGGCTTGCTTGAGCTTAAGATTTCGCAATTGGAGGAAACCATCAGGAATTCACGGGTAATCGATGAATCAAAACTTGATTATTCCTGTGTTCAGATTTTATCGAAAGTAAAAATTAAGAATCTGAAAAACAATGCCATAATGGAGTATGCCATTGTTTCGGAAACGGAAGCTGACCTCAAGCAAGGAAAAATTTCAATAAATACACCGATTGCCTCAGGTTTGTTGGGTAAGAAAATTGGTGATACGGTTGAAGTTCAGGTTCCGTCAGGAATGATGAGTTTTGAGATTCTTGAAATTAATCCAATTTAAATTGTTGAGTTATGGCTTCGATTTTTTCAAAAATTGTTAAAGGTGAAATTCCCAGCTACAAAATAGCAGAGGATGAGCATTATTATGCATTTTTAGACATTAATCCATTGAAGAAAGGCCATACCTTAGTGATTCCTAAAAAGGAAGTGGATTATATTTTCGATTTGGAACCGGAAATACTTTCGGGACTGCATCTTTTTGCACAAAAAATCGCAAAAGCTATCGATAAATCGGTAAGCTGCACGCGGGTTGCAGTAGTTGTGCTTGGGCTTGAAGTTCCGCATGCGCATATTCATCTGATTCCCATGGATTCAGAAAGTGACATTCGCTTTTCAAATCCGAAATTAAAGTTCACGCCGGAGGAGTTTCAGGAAATTGCTTTGCAGATACAAAAAAATTTAGTTTAATAGTAACGGTGCTCACAAGGCACCGTTTTTTGTTTGAGCTTCTTGCGTTTAATGAACAGTATTTATTTTAGCATCCCTAATTAGTTGTTTGTACCATCGTCGTTCAGGTCCGATTCTTAAAAAGGAAAATGAAGCACCGGCTTTGTTAATTTTAATCCTTAAATTTGTAAGCGATTAAAGGAGTAATAATTATGAACTTGGAATCCAGAAAAATAAATTTAATTAATTGGATATCATCACTTCAGGAAGAAGCGGTATTAGCCCAAATGGAAAAAATACAAAGGAAAAAAGCTGATTGGTGGGATACCACAAACTGTGAAGATAAAGAAGCAATTAATGAGGGGCTGGAACAGCTTGATAAGGGAGAATACCTGACCCGTAGCCAGGTTCGTAATAAAATTAATGAAAAGTTTAACTTCTAAAGAATGGCGTTTGAGGTTCGTTATTCAAGCAGAGCCTATGCTGAGTATGAAGCCATTTTAGACTATGTGTCTGAGAAATTTGGTTCTACGGTTGCTTCAAAAGTTGATAGGCATTTTGAAGCCGTAATTGACCAAATTTCTATAAATCCACTTCTCTATCCATGTACCAGTAAGATTAAGAATCTTCGGCGTTGTGTTATAAGTCCACAAACCACATTGTATTATCGCTTTAATGGTAGTTGTGTTGAGTTGGCAAGTTTTAGGGGCAATTTGTTGAATCCCGATACTCTGGACTTATAGAATGCCTAAATTTCAACTTATACAAGAATTGTATAGTTAACAATACTTTTAGGTTGGCAGTAAATTCATGAGAATACAATTGCCTGTGTTGTTAATTTTGGAAATAAAAATTTTTAAGCCAATTATTATTTCACCCTTCCGGGATTCTGATTCATAAAATCTTTCCAGCTGTTGTAGCTTTTGCCATCGTTTTGCGGCTTGTTTT
>JAQVDG010000392.1 GCA_028698395.1 Weeksellaceae bacterium | reverse complement strand
CGAGTTAGTGCTTCGTATCAAACTTTTTCGTAAATTTGAACACTCGTGCTTCGATTGAAGTGTAGTGCTAAAAGTCGCCACCTTCGCCAAGCCGCGGCTCGTTGGCAGCAAGGCTAACGGAACTCGGGGCTAAAAAGAACATTCCGAAAAATAAGTCCGTTTGACTTTGTTGCCGTAAATCGGAAAACGGCAAATGGCGGACAAAAAAGCGAAAAACAAAAGTTTATCATCAGCAAAAACAAATAAAGAAGACGAATTTTACACACAACTTTCGGACATCGAAAAAGAATTAAAACACTACAGAAATCACTTTAAAGACAAAGTGGTTTATTGTAATTGTGATGACCCGAGAATTAGTAATTTTTTCATTTATTTTTCTCTCAACTTTGAACGACTTGGACTAAAAAAACTAATCACGACTTGTTACAAAAATCAAGAACGTGATTTGTTCAGCACCAATAGTTCCGAAAAAGCCGTTTATCTCGAATATAACGGAGATAAAAATGGAAATAATATTCCCGATGCTGATGAAATCGGCATAATTCCTTTGGAAGAAGATGGCGATTTTCGTAGTCAAGAAAGTATCGACTTGCTAACGCAAGCCGATATTATCGTTACAAATCCACCTTTTTCCCTTTTTCGAGAGTATGTTGCCCAACTTATCGAACACGACAAAAAGTTTGTAATTATCGGAAGTCAAAATGCTGTTACTTATAAAGAAATATTTTCGTTAATCCGAGAAAATAAAATCTGGTTGGGAAACAACAGTGGAGATATGAAGTTCAAAGTTCCTGACCATTATGAACCGAGAACAACACGATATTGGGAAACAATGGAGAAAAATAAAGAAGGAAAAGACCAACTTCAAAAATGGCGAAGTATGGGAAATATTTGTTGGTTTACAAACCTTGATATTTCTAAAAGACATCAAAATTTAATTCTTTACAAAACTTACAATCCCGAAGAATATCCAACTTTTGATAATTACGAAGCAATCAACGTGAACAAAGTTGCAGAAATCCCAATGGATTATAAAGATGCAATGGCTGTTCCAATAACGTTCTTGGACAAATACAATCCCGAGCAATTCGAAATTATCAGTTCAAACGACATTAGAAAAAATGAAAATGTTCCGTTCAAAGAACACGGATTGATAAAAGACAAAGACGGAACAATTAACGGAAAACCAACTTACGTGCGTATCGTGATAAAACATAAAAACTTATGAAAATTGAACTTAAAGAAATAACGATAAGAGAATTAACCGACGGTTATCAAGATAATGACGAAAATGGAGTTGTTGGATATGGAGGAAAATTGGACATTCGTCCACCCTACCAACGTGAATTTATTTACAAAGACAAACAACGAGAAGCCGTAATAGACACAGTTACAAAAAACTTTCCGCTAAATGTAATGTATTGGGCTGTTCGTGAAGATGGAAATTTTGAAGTCATTGACGGACAACAAAGAACGATTTCAATTTGTCAGTTTGTTGATGGTGATTTTGCAACAGTAGTCGGAAATATACCCGAATACAGAGGGTTTTCCAATTTACAAGCAAACGAACAAGAACAAATTTTGAACTATAAACTTATGGTTTATTTGTGTTCGGGAACAGATAGCCAAAAATTAGAATGGTTCAAAACCATAAACATTGCAGGAGAAAAATTAACCGAACAAGAATTGCGAAACGCAGTTTATTCCGGTTCTTTTGTATCGAGTGCAAAACCCATTTTCAGCAAAAGGAATTGTCCAGCTTTTGGTTTAGCAAGTGAATATATGAACGGAAGTCCTGAAAGACAAGACTATTTGGAAACCGTTATCAAATGGATTTCCAAAGGAAATATTGAAACCTATATGTTGAACCATCAACACGACCCGAACGCAAACGAAATTTGGTTATATTTTCAATCGGTTATAAGTTGGACAAAAGCAACTTTCCCGAAATATAGAAAAGAAATGAAAGGCATTGAATGGGGATTTTTGTACAACGAATTTCATAGACAAAGTTTTGACCACAAAAAACTTGAAGAAGAAATCAGCCAACTAATGCAAGACGAGGACGTAACCAAAAAGAAAGGTATTTACGAATACGTTTTAACTCGCAAAGAAAAATTTTTGAATATCAGAGCATTTACGGACAACCAAAAACGTGAAGCATACGAACGACAAAAAGGAATTTGCGTAAAATGTGGAGAACATTTTGAACTTGCAGAAATGGAAGCCGACCACATCACACCTTGGCACGAAGGAGGGAAAACATCGGCTGAAAACTGCCAAATGTTGTGCAAACTTGATAACCGAATGAAAAGCGGAAAATAAGAAGCCCAGCTGCCAACATCGGTTTTGCAAAAGAGCGGGTTAAGTGGTTAATTCAAGGTTAGTGCATTTAATCCGCAAAACCATTTTTTATTTGCTTTTAAGATGTAAATTAGCAAATAGGAAAAATGGTTTTGCTAAGTTTGTGCTAAATTGAAAGTTTAGTCTTTCTAATCCGCTCCTTCGCAAAGCCGCAAAACGTTAGCGGTAATATTACGTTAAACCGTTGAAAAATAAATTATGGAAGAATTTGAAATGTGGATTCTAAATAAGAACGCCCAATACAGAATAATGCACCAGGATATATCAGAAGAAATTAGATTAACTTTCTGGATACCTGATGGAACTATGAAGCATTTTACAACTTCGTACACAAACCTGATTAAAATGTTGGACTCTGCGGATAAGAGTTTATATGACCCAGCTCCTTAAAAAGACTTATGTTTTCAGGTAATATAAGAGTTGAAATTTTACCGCTTGAATCTGCAAAAGTTACAGTTTTACCATCATTAGTTATCTGTAAAACCTCAATAGAAAAAGATTTTAACTTAAAATATAATGGGTAATCCCTTT
>JAQVDG010000391.1 GCA_028698395.1 Weeksellaceae bacterium | reverse complement strand
AAAATGATAAAAAAATTGTCAAATAAACTTGTTTATATAATAGAAAAAAAGTTTGAAATGTAATATACATTTCTGTAGGGTGGCCCAGTGTCGAAGTCAGGACATAGCATTTTAAGTATTATTAGTTCTGTAACTTGTTGAAATTCAACAAATTACAACTTTTTCAAAAAAAAGTGAAAATTTTCAAAAAAAATATTTGCACAAATAAAAAAAAGTTCTTTTCTTTGCAGTCCCAAAACGAAAGTAGGAAACGGTCCGGTCGTCTAGGGGTTAGGACGTCAGGTTTTCATCCTGGTAACCGGGGTTCGATTCCCCGTCGGACTTCAAAGAATAAGCCTAATTACTTATAAATCAAGTAGTTAGGTTTTTTCTTTTTGTGGTTTTGTACGCATTTTGTACGACAATTTTGAAAACTCGTGTTTTTTTACTGTTTTTAGGACTCAATACCACCATATTTAACTTCCGGCTCCGCAGCCATTAACACCCCCTCATCTTTCAAACTCAACTCCCCCCTAAACGCTTTTTGGCTTAAACTGCCATATAAATTTTCCAACTCCTGCAAGCTTTGTTGGTATTGAGTTTTGATGGCTTCGGTTTTTTCTACGATTTGGGCAAATTGGGTTTGGAGTTTAATAGGTGGAAAGATGAAATTGAACTTTTTGAAATCATCCATTGATGGAAAATTAGGGATTCCTGTTCCAATTACATTACCGTAGAATTTTCGCTTGAAATTTTCATTCGAGAATACATAAACGAAAAATACATTTTCAATTGCTCGATTATCCAAGCTGATTTTTAATAATGCTTGATTAATAATTCCCTGCTTTGCCCCTGTTGGAACAATAGCAAGTTTTCCTAAATAAACGCCTGAACAACTTACAATAATGTCGCCTGGTTTTACTTCGAATCCTTTTAATTCTTGAAACTTTGCTTCATCTATAAAATATCTTGCAAAAGAGAAGTCATTATTTAATGCGTGAAATTGTTCGTAAACTAAATATCCTGATGGAACAAAAATTTCCTTTTTCAAAGCACCACCAAATGGCCCCCTTTTTAAGGCATACTTTTCTTTTTTGACAAGTTGCTCAATGGTTCTTGTTTCCCATCCCTTCTCATTCCTCACAGGGTCCCCAAACATCTCCAAAAATGTGCTTTTCAAAAAGTCATCGAGCAGGCGGATGCTTTCTTTGCGCTGGGAGATAAGGTTTTCGGCTTTGGAGAGGAGGGTGGCGATGTGGAGTTGTAATTCTATTGAATCAGGGTACTTTATTTCAAGATTCCTGAATTTTGAAACATTCAAGTTTCGTTGAGCTGTACCTCTGGACAATGAATAAATAGTATCATTCAGAGCGAGTAACAAATAATCAAGATACTCTTTGGCGAGTTCTTTTTCATTCTTTGGTCTTACTGTTAATCCACTATCGTTTAAATAAAACTTCCCTTCAACAAACCTTGTACATTGTTTTGACATGGCAAAGCGAGAAACTACTAAGCAATTCTCCCTGTTATAAGTGTTCATTTTGAAAGTTGCACCACCACCACCATACACAGGATAAATATCACCTCCATCTTTCTTTTGAACGACTCTTGTTCCAAAATCAATGAAACAAACATCATCCAGTTTTTTGGAGATAACTTTTATCGGGTTTGTTAAAGTTTGTTTCATCACATCATCTCCTTTAAATCCGCCAATCCTTTTTGGATATCAGCTTCACTGGTTACTAATCCCGAAGGGATTTGATGTTTATAGAAAAATATGACACGAGAATTGTGCGACCCCATCGGGGTCGAATATTCTACCCCATGATTTTTTCTACAAACATATGACCCTTTCAGGGTCGTATTAAAACACAAAATGCCAATTCTACAAACATATGACCCTTTCAGGGTCGCATGAAAACATGCAACCTTGTTTTTATAAACGATTGAATCCTTCGGGTTCGTTAATCTTCTATCCATTCGAATAAATACTCATCTTTAAATTCTATTTCAAACTTATTCAAAAAATCCAAATACTCCTCACGAAATTTTTGTTTTTTATGATGTTCTTTTTGATTCATGATGTATTTCACCACAGAATCAATTTGTGAATGACTGTATGAAAATGCCCCATAACCTTCTTGCCAATTAAATTTGAATTTTGTAAATTTCTTTTCTTTAATAAATTCATTCGACGATTTTTTAATTTCTCTAACTAAATCTGACAAACAACAGGATGGTTTCATCCCAATAAAAAAATGAATATGGTCCGCAACTCCATTAATTGCTAGCATTTTTTGCTCTTTATTTCTGACAATGCCAGTAATGTATTTATACAACTCTTCTTCCCATGATAAATTAATCATACTTTCTCTGTTTTGCACTGCAAAAACAACCTGAATATAAATCTGTGAAAATGTACTTGCCATTTTATAATTCTATTATTTGTTATTAACTTATAAATATCTGCTTCAATGTTTCCAAAAATAATCCCGAAGGGATTTGATGTTTATAGAAAAACGTTGATTCGAGAGTATTCGACCCCCTCGGGGTCGCATGAAAACACGCAACCTTGTTTCTATAAACATTTGAACCCTTTGGGTTCGTTATTTTTTCTAATTGCTTCATCACATCATCTCCTTTAAATCCGCCAATCCTTTTTGAATATCAGCTTCAATGTCATACATATATAATCCCGAAGGGATTTGATGTTTATAGAAAAATATAACACGAGAATTGTTCGACCCCATCGGGGTCGAATAACCGCCTCTTGGATATTCTCTATAAACATTTGAATCCTTCGGATTCTTTATTTTTTCGGATTGTTTCATCACATCATCTCCTTTAAATCCGCCAACCCTTTTTGAATATCAGCTTCACTGGTTACTATTCCCGAAGAGATTTGATGTTTATAGAAAAATATGACACGAGAATT
>JAQVDG010000390.1 GCA_028698395.1 Weeksellaceae bacterium | reverse complement strand
ACGTTGTGGCGCATTAAAACAGACGAGCAATGAGTAAAAATCGTAAACAAATCTTATTTGATAAATTTTCTGGTCAATTGCATTTATTGAAAGAAAACAATCTTATTGATATTGATTTAAAATACGAAAAGACTTATATCTGCCCTTTATGTTTAAATCAATTTTCAGAAAACGATTTAGTTGCAAACAAAACAAAAAATTATCTCACTGAAGAGGATGCTCCACCAGCTTCATTAGGTGGTTCAAGAATTGCCTTGACCTGTAAAAAATGTAATTCAGAATGCGGACACAAGATTGACTATCAGCTAAAAGAATTAATAGAACATGAAGAGAATAGTAAATTTATTAAGGGAACAATACAAAGAGGAACAATAGATTACGAAGGTGAACAGGTAACAGTCGAAATGTCTGCTGATGGGAATGGAGTTTTACAAGCAAGACATGATACAAAAAGAAACAATCCAACACTTTTTAAGAAATTCATTGATTCAATAAAAAAAGGGAATTTAATTAATTTCAAACCCAAGGCACATAGGTTGGATAATAATAAAATAAACTACGCCTTTTATAAGACAAATTATATCATTACTTTTTCAAAATTTGGTTACATATTTCTACTTAATAAATCGTACGACAAGTTAAGGGAGCAAATATTAAACCCTGAAAAAGAATTGATAAAATATAATCTTGCCATACATAATCCTCATCTTTCAAAACATATTGGAACCCATTACATATTGGACAATGAAATAAAAGCAATATTCAATATTTTCAATATGAAAACAAGATTAACCGAAAAAGCTTATGGTGCTTTTTTACCAATACCTAACATATCATTTGAAAAGTTCGTTGAAGAAATGGAAAAAAAGATTGTTAAAAATGTAGCTGTATTTAACAAAAGTGAATATGACGATAGTAAGGACTTGTTTAGCGATATTGAAGAAATTAAAAAGATAATTAATTGGATAAACCAAAAATAAAATTACGTATGAAATACTTTCTAATAATTTTAATTGCATTGACTTTTGTCGGTTGTCAGTATAAAGTTGACAATACAGATATATTTAAAGTTGGTGAAGCATTACATGAATCATTTGTAACTAAAGACTCGTCAATTCTAAAGCAAATTTTTGTTTATGGACTTGACAGTATCAGTACTAAACAAAAAGAAAGAATAAAAGAAATTAGAGAATTTTATACTCCAGAGGTGACTGTTTTAAAATCAGATACATCAAGTTACACTTGGGGTAACTGGAGAATGATTGATTTGTATTATAAAAAATCTACAAGTTTTTTTCGTATTAGAGCTTATTATGAAAAGGATTCATTAGGCAAGTATTATATTAATGAATTATATTTCAATGATATAAATAAACTTTGTGAAGAAGATAAAAATAAGCCTTATTGCCCTAAATATGATGTTGCTTTTAAGAGAATAAGCTGGACTACTGATTATTATGAAAAGACATTTAAAAGTGGCGAGGTATTCTTTCAGAACAACTCAGACATTGATTTTAACTATATTAAATTTCGTGTCATCCTGAAGACTGGTAGTTCACAATGGAATGCGGAAACTTTTTTTAATCAAACTGTAGAGAGTTATAAGCCAAGTTATAGTGGAGATATCACATCAGTTCCAATCCCTGGCATGGAGAACTATTTTACAGGCTTCAAAATAGAAAAAGATAACCTGTTTTTTGATGCTGAATTAATAGAAGTATTACCTAAACCAGAATCGGATTGGTGTATAATGCTTGAAAAATTAGAAAAAGAAGTGATAGCAAATAGTAAATAACGACGCCACAACACATGGTATAGTGCATGCGGGTTTCAGAGGTTTTCGAGCGTTTGTGGCTCGTAAAAAAGGTCGGTGTAAACTGATAGGAAATCGCTTCGTAATCCCGCACGACACCATACCATCAACCGTTATGGGGCAAGTTTAAGAAAAGACACAACGGAATGACACAGACAAGAGAACCACCAATTTTTAACTCTTCTTGAAAATCGGACTGACTGAAAATTTTTTACAAAAATAAGTGGAGTCCAGCGACCACTTAAAAAACGGGGTGAAACCGAAAAACCTTATGAGTAGGAAAATAAAATTGAGTAAAAATGAAACATACTATATCGATTTTAACCACGCTATTTTTTTTAGCAATAATCACAAGTTGTAAGACAACAACTGTTCTTTCAAGTAGAGTATCTCTTGGAATGTCAAAAGAACAAGTAATTGAAAAATGCGGCAAGCCGTATAAACAATCAGCGAAATATGATAAAGAAGAAAACCTTCAAGAAATTCTTTATTATAAAGAAAAGACTTGGGATGACGGTGGTTGGTCTTGGAGTACTACTGTTACAAATCATATGTTCGTGTTTAAAAATGGAAAACTAATCGCAATTGAACAAGGTGATGAAGAACATAATAAACAGCAATATAACACTCTTTTTGTGTGGTAGTTATAAGAATGTGAAAATGTTTTATTAAAAGAAAAATTATGCAATCAAACTTTGATAAAAATTTCGAAAGTCACAAACAGACTTTTAGACAGAAATTCGGAATTGAATGGCATACGAATCATCAACTCTACTTGACTTATTTGCAAACCCTTTATATTTCTTCCTTGACAGAGATTGCAAACAACGGTATTGGACAAGTTTTGACTAAACAAGATGAAACACATAAATTAATACAAAACATTAGTCAAAAATTAAGTAAATAATTCAAGTATTGTTTTTGAAGATGAAAGGAAAACCAGCCCATAACATTGTATATGCGATAATTGCGGGGTTTCGTGGCAAATTGAAACTTTCTGCAAGAAATAAACATTCGTACAAACTTGAAACGATAGTGCCTTGAAATCTCGCAACTACGCATATACTTGTCCGTTATCGGTCACCCTATGAACGACCGTGCT
>JAQVDG010000389.1 GCA_028698395.1 Weeksellaceae bacterium | reverse complement strand
TTTTTGGTTTTTAGCACAATGTCGGGACGAATGCGTTTGTTTTCCCAAAATTTATCCGAGTTTTGATAGGAAATTTCCATTTCGTCTGTTTTGTGTTTGTGAAGAATACGGAAAATGTATTCTTCCCACAACGCATTCATATCAAACAAAAGTGTGAGCAAATTATCGTTTCCGTAATTCAAACTTGGCGAATAATTCAGAATGATAATTTTAGCAATATCAATGGCTTTTTGATAATCATGATTTTTTCGGTTGATGATGATTTTATCAAAATGCTTTTTCTGAATGTTGATGTTTTCAAAATCTTGAAATTCAAAAAGCAAACGATTCAATTTGTCTTTCAACGAATCGTTTACGAAAGTTTTTAAAACCAATAAACCTTTATAAAGAATTTGATGCAATAAATGGTTTTTATCATAAACCTGATGTTCACAATAGAAACGTTCTTTATGAACTAAGTTTTGTTGAATGTTTTGGGCAAAAAGTAATTTACCTTTTAGTGCGTTTTGGTTGGATTGATTTTTTCGGTATTTCTTAATCATACCTTTTTTTACCAACCTTTCAACTTCGTTTAAATACAACTCGAAATAAACATCTAAAATCGAGTGGTATCGTTTTTTGAGTTGGGTTTCTGAAATAGATTCAACTTGAATGTGTTTGCATACTTTGAGCATATTCAGCAAAATATTTTGCCAAAGATTTTTGTCTGCATTTTCGTTGTTATCAGCTTTTGGAAGGATTTCAATAGTTAAGCCACCGATTTGAATTACACCAACGTAATTCCCGAAACGAATTCCTTTGTGAATAATCGTAAAGTATTTGTTTTGTTGCAATTCATTGAATTTTACCATTGCATCAAAATGATGTTTTCGGAAAATTCCCGAATCGTCATACCGCAATTTTTGATACTCGAATACTTGTATGAACTTTTTATTATTCATTCGTTAATCTTCGTAAACAGAAATAAAAGTTTGTTCGTCCCAATTTTCAAAAGGCGTGAAACGATATACTTTTTTGTCTTCTAAAAAGTCGTTTTCGTAATTGAAGTTCTTCGGAAATTTTGCTTTATTTTCTTCTTGATAAATAAAACTTCCTCCTAATACCAATCCGATTTTTCCGAAATCTCCGTAAAAATATTCTTCCAAAAGCGGAATGATTTTGTCTTTGAATATTTGTTTTAAATCTTCCAAATTTTGGATTCCGATAAAATATGAATGACCAATTTGATGGTCTTTATCAATCAATACTTCAATTCGTTGGTTTATTGTTTCCAACAATTGTTTCAAATTCACGTCTTGATATTCCGAGTTGAGTAAAATATTGGGGTTAGGTTGCATTTCAACGAATGAAAACCGTCTTCTTAAAGCGGTATCCAATGCTTCTACGCTTCGGTCGGCTGTATTCATTGTTCCGATGATGTCAACATTTTTTGGAACTCCAAATTCTCTCTTTGAATAAGGAAGTTTTACTTTAAGTTCGTTGATCTCACCAATTCGTTTGTCGGGTTCAATCAACGTAATCAATTCTCCGAAAATAGCCGAAACATTCCCTCGATTGATCTCATCAATAAAAATGGCATAGCGATTTTCTGTATCGCTTTGAGCTTTTAAACACAAATCCTTAAATATTCCGTTTTCAATTTGGTAAGAAATAGTTTCTTTACCTTCTTCCATAACGGGTTTAATTCCTTCAATAAAATCTTCGTAAGAAAAAGACTGATGAAAAGTTGTAAATACGTAGTGCTTGATTTCTTTATTAGGATTCGGCTTAAAATTATTGACAGAATCGAGAATATCGTAAATTTCGGGTGCTTGTTCTTTTAATTCATTTTCAAGTAATTCCCATTTTTTATCTTTTGTTTTGTCAAAAATATAAGGTGTTTGTCTTTGCGTGTAGTTGACCGTTTTTGATTCAATTATAGTGTGAAATTGCAAGTTTCCCCAAATCGTTGCCCTAACATTTTTTGATTCTGACAAAATCGCTTTTTTGGAAACCCATCTGTTTTCTAAAATATCATTGACTTTACTCGTTCCCATTTCTAAAAGAGCCAAAGCAATGGCTTGCCACCAAGTCAATCCACTCACAATTTCTTCAAAATAGGATTCTGGGCTTATACTTTTTTCAGAAATTGTGTACTTAGGAAAATATTCATTTCTCAATGTATATGTTTTTCCTGTTCCTGGTGCTCCGAAAAGGATTTGATTTAGCGGAGTTTTTTTATCGGATTTTGTATTTTCCATTGGTTTTTCGGTTGTTGTTTGATTTTCTAACTGGCTCAAAATTTCATTTCTGAAATCTATGTCAAAAGCCATTCGTTCCAATTCTTTTTTGTTGTACTTGGAATAGCTTGATATTTGAGACCGATTAAGTTCTTTTTCGATCGCATTAAAAACGGATTGAGAATTCCTCAAAATCTGATTAAAATCTTGAATTCTGTTTAAATAAGCTTCTGGGCTTCCATCGAAATTTGCATAATCATCACAAAGTGGGTTTTCCGAAATCACTCTAAATTTATAATCAGTACTTTTAGCCTGTTTAACATATAAGATATACCGCTGTCCGATTGTGAACACAAGAATTTTATTTGTGAAGTTAAAAACCAATCTTTGGTCATTTTGCTGTAAATCGAATTCTTCAATGATTTTGTCCAAAAACTCATAGTATTCCTCCAAATCTTTTCGATTAAAATTCTTTAGCAACTTGACCAAATCCATTTCTTGAAAATCATCTCTAAAAACAACATACAATACATTCTGAATCATCAAATATTGATCATCCCATTCAGGTTTTTGATAAAATTTCCGATAGGTTTTGATGAAATTTTCATCCAATAAATCTTCCCGAATAATTTGATTGGCCAATTCCTGCAAATGCAAAAAACACTCTCCTGTTTTCTTTGGTTTTATATTGAGTTCTTTGCAGAAATTCTTATA
>JAQVDG010000388.1 GCA_028698395.1 Weeksellaceae bacterium | reverse complement strand
AATGCAGGTATATCAACAAACATTAAAAGATTTAGAATTTCCGAAAATACTTCAACTTATTTCCGATTTTTCTTTTACAGAACGAACTGAAAAGGTTTTGTCAGAGCTGTAACCTTATGAGGATAAAGAGAAATTAATTCAAGATTTGCAAAGTACAAACGAGTATTTAGCAAGTTTTGAATCTGAGAATCGAATTCCTTTTTCGGAATTTTATTATATGAAAGATTTTCTGCCTCTTTTGGAAATTGAAAATTACCATTTGAATGTGGAGCAATTTTTTCAAATTAAATCCAATGTTCTTCAAATTAAAGAAATCACAAAATTTTTATCCAAATTCGAAGAATATTTCCCGGTTTAGCTCGAATTTCATCTGAAATTACTTATGAAAAGGAAATTGTAAAAGAAATTGACCGAGTTTTTAACCGTCATGGCGAAATAAAAGAAGATGCCAGCGTTGAATTATTGCAAATTCGTCGTCAGATGAAATCAATCTCCGGAAAAATTTCAGAATTATTTAAAAAATCATTGGTTTATAATCTGAATTATTTGGATGATATCAGAGAAAGCATTGTGGATGATAAGCAGGTTTTGGCAGTGATTTCAGCATTTAGAAAACGAGTGAAAGGTCGATTGTTAGGCACTTCAAAAACGGGTTCTATTTCTTTTGTAGAACCGGAAAGTTTACAAAAACCTTATCGGGAATTGGAAATGTTAAAAGAAGAAGAAACCAAAGAAATCACAAAAATCCTAAAACAATTGACTGCAGTTATTTCGGTTTACAAAAATGTTTTGGAAGAATATGAAACTTTGCTGGAATATTTAGACTTTACCCAGGCAAAAGCTCGATTTTCTCAAGAAATAAAAGGAGTTTTACCCGAACTGAGTAAAGAACGAAAATTAAATTTAATTCAAGCTTTTCATCCCTTATTGTATTTATCCAATAAACAAAAAAAATTAAATACAATTCCACAAACTTTGAAAATAGATGAAAATCAGCGTATTGTTATCATTTCAGGGCCAAATGCCGGAGGGAAAAGTATCACATTAAAAACCATTGGATTGAATCAATTAATGATTCAAAGTGGAATTTTAATTCCGGTTCATCCTAAATCGGAAATTGGATTTTTTGATAAGATTTTCACGGATATTGGGGATAATCAATCCATAGAAAACCAACTTAGTACCTATAGTTATCGCTTGAAACAAATGGCTCATTTCATTCGTTATGTGGATGAAAAAAGTTTACTTTTGGTCGATGAATTTGGAACAGGTTCCGATCCGGAATTGGGTGGAGCTTTAGCAGAAGTTTTTTTTGAAGAATTTTATGAACGGAAAGCATTCGGTATTTTCACTACCCATTATACAAATATTAAGATTGCAGCTGAAAATTTGCCGGAAGCAATTAATGCCAGTATGTTGTTTGATGAAAAATCATTGAATCCTTTGTATAAATTAGAAATCGGGCAGGCAGGGAGTTCTTTTACTTTTGAAGTGGCAGAAAAAAATAAAATTCCATTTCGGTTGATAAATCGGGCAAAAAAGAAAGTAGAACAAGATAAAGTTCGTTTGGATAAAACCATTTTAAAATTGCAACAAGAGAAATTTGAAATTCAAAAAACAAAAAATCAAGTTCAGGAATTAAAACAAACTTCAGAAGAACAAACCAAAGAATTGGAATTAACTCAAGAAAAAATCAAGGAAAAATTAGTAGATTTTCAACAATTATATGATAATGAGCTAAAAACACTTCAAGCCGGAAAACGGATGAATGAATGGGCAGATGAGTATTTGAAAACCAAAAGTAAAAAGGATTTAATCGGTAATTTTTTGAAATGGATTGAGGTAGAGAATTCTAAAAAAAGTGAAGAAAAAACAGTTGAAAAAACGAAAGAAAGAATTGTTCAAAAAGAAGTTAAAAAAGAACTGAAAAAAAATCGAGTGAATATTCAAAAAGAGCAAAAGAAAATTGAAGAAAACAAAAAGAAAGAGATTCAAAAAACAATTGAAAACCTAAAGATTGGGGATCGGGTAAAAATCAAAGATAGCACGAGTATAGGGACAATTGAGAAAATAGAAGGGAAAATGATTACCATAAATTATGGTTTATTTCTTACAAAAATATCTATCTTTGAAGTTTATAAAGTTTAAAAAAACGAAAATAATACAGAAAAAATGAGAAGAAGTTTATTTATCGGGGCATTTTTGTCCTTGGTTACTGTTCAAGCTCAGGAAAGAGTGAATAATGCTGAATTACAACGTTTGGCAGCAGAGACAGAGCAAGAATATAACGAAGCAGTTCAAATTGAAAAGGAAAAATATGCCGGTCATTTATTGGATGATGAAGTTTCTTTTCAGGGTTTTTCTAATGGTATTCCTTATTATTACGCAATAGACAGTAGAAACCAAATTCAATCGATGAATGTTGATAAATTAGGAGATAATTCTCTTCCGGGAATAGCTGTAACTGGAGAAGGAATGACAGTTTATGTTTGGGATGGTGGAAAAATACGTATGACACATCAAGAATATGCAGGAAGAGTAACTCAGGTGGAAACAACCGGAGTAAATTCTTCTCATGCAACCGGAGTAACTTCAGTGATTATTGGAGAAGGCGTTTCACCATTAGCAAAAGGAATGGCACCCAACGCAAGTGCGAAAATTTATAATTTCACGAATGGAAATACGGTAAGTGAAATGAATTCAGAAGCAAATAGCTCTGAAAATCAAGATTATATGGTTTCTAATCATTCTTATGGCTCATTAGTTGGCTGGTCATATAATAATAACGAAAATCGATGGTATTGGTACGGTTATCCCCATATTTCCGAAACAGAGTCGGTGCTTTTCGGATTTTATACTGCGAATGACAGAAATTATGATAATTCTGCTTATAATGCGCCACAACACAGTATTTTCAAATCAGCAGGGAATAATA
>JAQVDG010000387.1 GCA_028698395.1 Weeksellaceae bacterium | reverse complement strand
AATTTTATTCCTAACCGATTTAGCAATCCTCCTTTTTCAGATTGAATAAGAATAGAAACTTCTGCGTTTGAATTTTTACCTGCTAATCCCAAGCCTTTAGACGTAACATTGGCACTACCGAATAGGCAAAACTCCTTACCACTTTTGGTTTTGAAGTGAATAATTTTTCCGTGTAGTTTTGATTTAGCGTTTTCAGATTTTGCATATTGTAATTCACTTACACCTGCATCACGCCAATCATAGAAAGTAAACCCTTTGCTTACTTGCATTGAATAAGGAATTAAACCGCTTTCATCTAACACAACATTTATTCCTGCTGCCGGGAATAGAGATTTGAGTTCTTGCAATGCTTTTCCATTGCTGTCATAGAAAGGAGAGATGGAAGTAATTTCTATTACTTTCTCATTGCTGATATGTTTTAAAAGTTCTTCCCAAATGGAAGATGTTTCTGAGTTGAATAAGAATGCTACTTTCTCTTTTTGTGAAGTGTCGTAAAATTGAAATGGTTTTACATTTGGTAACTCATTCAGCCATTTTGAATGTTCAACTACCCATCGTGTCATCTTTTCATTCATCTGTCCTCTAACCATTGCAGAAAGCATTGAAAGATAATTCCAAGCTGCTGAAGAGATTGGTGCATTTTCGGTTGAACGAATATCAAAATGAAATGCACCCCAAATTTCATCGTTGTTTCCATGACCTGAATTGGTTAAGTTTCCTGAGCCAACAATTAGTAAACCTTCTCTGTCGCCAAACAACATCCAGATTTTGGGATGAAATATTGACTTTTGGAAAATAGGGTAAAGTGAATAACCAGCAGTGAGTTGCATTTCTTCACCAGTGGCTTGTTTCATTAACTCTGAATAAAAATGTCCGTCAATTAAAACATTTATATTTCTCACTCCACATGAACGCAACCATTTCATTACCTTCATTTCAAAGAAATAAAAGTCAAAACTGAAAGTTGTGAGAATACAAGAGTGATATCTTCTGTTTCCTATTAATTCCAATATATTTTCTCTTTCCATTTTTATTAGTCAACCAAAAGTTTTTTGTGTAACGGTGATAAAAGTCTTTGGTCGTTGATTATTTGTAAGTCAAACATTATGTTTTGCAAAGCATTCATCCTTGGCGATGTGTTTCTTGGCGGAAAGTTGTCAATGAAACGAATGTATTGTTCCTCAATAAAGAATTTGTGAGTCGATTGTGATCCATTGCCCATTTTTTTGAGAGCCACCATTGAATGTCTGTAAATTATTTTGAGTAAAATGAATTGCTCAACAAATTCTTGAAGCGTTTCCTTTTCTGCTGTGAGAACTGTAAAAAGTCCTTCAACCACATTCCCATCTCTCTCGATACGCTTTCTACTCATAAATTCTTTCAAAGGGAAAAGTTGTTCCCTGTTGTTTTTGAATATTTGCAGTAAAAGCATAAAACCATTTTTAGCTGCATGAAATGGGTCATTATTTTCTTCAATTTCTTTTTTAATTTCTTTTTTAATTTCTTTTTTAATTTCTTCTTCGTCTGTTGTTTCGGGAATCAGTGATAGAACTTCTGAAACTAAAATTGTTGTTTGTGTGGATTGCTTTAATCCTAACCCTATGCAAATTTCTTTAGTGACACTGCTGGAAAAATTTTTTACAAAGTAGGGTAAGTATTGGTCCTGATGAAGGTTGCTGAGATGTTGTAACATCGCCCAAAAGATTGTACCACAACTGTATTGCCAATACTCATTTAATTGATAGAAATACCAACCGATGCTGGTTTCTGTTTCGGGATGGGAACTTGTTCCAAACTTTTTTTGATAACACTGCAAAAGAAACTTATACCAGTCGTACTTATTATCGTTTTCAACCGCTTGTTTTATTAACAACTGAATTGTTTCCTTTCTGTGAAAAGTATAGAGTTCCTCAATCTCTTGGCTTGGATCATCTTTATCTAAAAGCATTTCGACATACAATTGCCATTCAGAATTTTCTGTATCAATAATATCAATTGCAAAATATTTTATAAGTTCTGGAATATCGGATTTGTATAGTTTGCCATTTTTGATATTGCTATAAAACAATTCTTTTATCTTTGGTGTCAATGAACTTTCAAAAGCGTTAGCTAATTGCTTACCTGATACTTTTTGTCTTGGGTGTGGTTGGCTGATATTATAAATAACATCTCTGTCATCATTCACTGCGGTAATGATTAGTGAAAGAGATTGCATCGCTCCGGAATAATATTGTCCAAATGCACCAGAAGGATATTTCCAATAAACATTTTTGCCTGTGTCGTCTTTGTCAGCTCCTTCGGCTAAGTCAAAATAATTTTCTTTAATTGTGTTGATTAGATTAGACGCAAAATTACTTCCTGTGATTTGCCGAACTTCTTTGCGTTGGCTTTGCATAATTATCGCAATCATCAATTCTGCTCTACGGATAAAACGATATTGTTCTTTTGAGTTACCTTTCTTTTCTTTCTTAAAATAGAAGTCTAATAACCAACAATAAAAACCATAGTAACGAAGTCTGTTAGTCAAGTTAGAAATGCCAGGTAACATTGTGGCGTAAGTCGCCTCTGATGTTGTTTGAAGTCCTAAAGGGTCAAGTCCAGTGATTAGTTTTATTGATGCTCCCCAGAAAGGATATTTTGATTTGCCTTTTTGTAAAACTACCATTTAAATTTTCGTATTGATTAGCAACATTATTGTAGAAATGCCCAGGGCGGTTGGGCAAAAGCAAATGTGGTGCAACTGTGTGTCGGGTTGTGGGTGGAGTTGCACCTCTTTTGATTTTGCTGAAGCGTTGGCATTTTTATCTTTCATTTTCTGTTGTAGAGTCAACCAGCAAGTGCAATTTACATTAATCAAACGTTATTGCATCAGGTATGTGATCCAAACCGTAATAGTTGCTTTCGATTCTGTCGTCAAAGACTTTTACAATCCTGAACCCCGAGGGA
>JAQVDG010000386.1 GCA_028698395.1 Weeksellaceae bacterium | reverse complement strand
ATGGTTTTCCGGGTTGGCATTGTGAATTTACTGTGATGAGTACCAAATATTTGGGTGAGAGTTTTGACATTCATGGCGGTGGAATGGATTTAAAATTTCCACATCACGAATGTGAAATTGCACAAGCCAAAGGCGCAAATGGCTCAGAACCGGTAAAATATTGGTTACACGCCAATATGCTGACAATGAACGGACAACGTATGAGTAAATCGACCGGGAATTATATTTTACCAATGCAATTGGTTAATGGTGATAATGATTTTTTTGAAAAACCATTTTCACCAAGTATTGTTCGATTTTGTTTCTTACAAGCGCATTATAGAAGTGTTTTGGATATTTCAAATGACGCTATGCTCGCCAGTGAAAAAGGATATCATCGGTTGATTGAAGGAATAAAAACTTTGAGTAATTTAATCCCATCTTCTTCTTCTACATTTGATGTAAATAAATGGAAAAAAGATTGTTACGATGCCATGAATGACGATTTCAATACGCCTATTTTAATTGCCCATTTGTTTGATGCCATTCGGATTGTCAATGCAGCTAAAACCGGAACAGAAAAATTAACCCAAGAAGATATTTTGGTATTGGAAACCGAATTAAGAGGATTTGTTTTTGATGTAATGGGATTGAGTTCTGATGAACAACAGTCAGGGAATTCAGATAAATTAGACGGCATAATGCAAATGTTGATTCAAATGAGAAATCAAGCAAGAATTGATAAAAATTGGGCATTATCCGACCAAATTCGGGATGAATTACAAGCGTTGGGCATTCAACTGAAAGACGGAAAAGACGGAACAGAATATTTTCTGAATTAATCCTTATTTCTCGGATGAAATTTTAACACAGCTTCACGCAACATGGAATCATCTAAGTGAGCGTAAATCTCTGTGGTTGTAATACTTTCATGTCCTAACATCAATTGAATGGAACGTAGATTGGCTCCATTTTTAAGCAAATGAGTTGCGAAAGAATGTCGAAAAGTATGTGGGCTGATTTTCTTTTTAATTCCGGCTTTTTCTGTTAATTGTTTGATAATGGTGAAAATCATTACACGAGTTAGTTTTTTTCCCCTTCGATTTAAATACAAATAATCTTCAAATCCCTTTTGAATAGAGATGTGTGAACGAATTTCATTTTTATAAAGTTCAATGTATTTTATGGTATAAGTTGAAATGGGAACCAATCTTTGTTTATTTCCCTTTCCAATAACCCGAATAAATTGTTCTTCAAAAAACAAATCCGAAAGCTTTAATTCTATTAATTCTGAAACTCGAAGTCCGCAACCGTAAAGCGTTTCCAAGATACTTCGGTTTCTTTCGCCTTCCGGCGTACTCAAATCAATTTGGGCAATGAGTTCATCGATTTCATTTTCCGATAAAACATCCGGTAATTTCATTCCCAACTTTGGGCTTTCCAAAAGTTCAGTTGGATTATCTTCTCGCTGTTCTTCCCATTGTAAAAACCTGAAAAAGCTCTTAATTCCTGAAATTAAGCGAGCTTGAGAACGTGCAGAATTAGAATTTTTTCCAAATTGATATAAAAACTCTTCAACTTCTTGTGCACTTATTTTTTGAGGTGAATTTTCTGTGAAATTTTGTAATTTTTTTATATCTCGTAAATATGCTTCAATGGTATTAGAAGAAAGTTTTTTCTCTAATTTTAAATGGATTTTATATTCATCTAAAGCCTCTTCCCAGTCCATTTAATTTTCATTTTCCAATTCAAGCACACGTTGTATCATGCTATCTTCTTGAATCCAAGCTCTATACATGGCTTCTGTTCCAAAAAGTTTTTCAGCAAAGGAAGAACGGATATAATTTTTGATAACTCGCTCTTCTTCTTCGCTTAGAATTTCTTTTCGGATTCCTAAAGTTCCAATGTATTTTTCAAAAATTGGTTGAATATCATAAATTGTCAAAAACCAATTTTCATTCATCCAAAGTGGATTGAATTGGTTTTCTATAATTTCCTTATAAAAGAAATTTAGATTTCCTTCCGTGGAAGCATGTTGCATTATCCAGATTTTGAGTTGGGCCGTATCAACCGGAATAAATTCATCGGGAATAATTCCCCCTCCACCATAAACCGTCTTGCCTGAAGGTGTAATGAAAACTAAATCTTTGTTGACTTTTATGCTGTCTTTATGATACAATTCTCCGTTTCGGAAACGTCGGTATAAATCTTCGGAATAAGCCTTATTTCCCTCATCGTACGGGCGTTGGATGGAACGTCCCGAAGGTGTATAATAATGTGCAACCGTTAATCGGACACGAGTTCCGTCTCCCAAATTTACTTCACGTTGTACTAAACCTTTTCCATACGATCTTCTTCCAATTAAAATAGCACGACCATATTCCTGTAAAGCTCCGGCAACAATTTCACTGGCAGATGCAGAGCCTTCGTCGATTAAAACATAGATTTTTCCTTTTTCAAAAAGTCCTCTCGAAGTGGCGTAAGTGTATTTTCGTTTGCCTTCTTTGTCTTCGGTATAAACGATTAATTCGTTTTTTGTTAAAAATTCATCGGCAATTAATTCTCCGATTTTCATAATTCCACCCGGATTTCCACGTAAATCAAAAACTAAAGATTTCATTCCGTTTTGATTTAACTTCAAAAGAGCTCTGTGTACTTCCTCTGCAGATTGTTCGGCAAAACGAATCAATTTAATATAACCCAATTCCGGTTGAATCATAAAAGAAGCAATTACGCTCGGAACTGGGATTTTACCTTTATTGGCTTCAATCTCCATTTGAAAGCCATTTCTCCGAATGGTTAAATTTAATTTTTCATTTTGACTTTCTTTGATTAGGGTTTGTGAGTTTTCTACACTTAAATCTAAAATATCAATGCTGTCAATTTTTAAAATTTGATCACCCATAAACAAGTGAGAAAAATTCGGACTTTCAGCCAAAACTTGTGTTATGGTCAGTGTATCGTTTATTTTCCGGATTTG
>JAQVDG010000385.1 GCA_028698395.1 Weeksellaceae bacterium | reverse complement strand
GGCGTGCTTGTTTTGTTTGGGGGATTGAAACTTCGCCTCTATCCTCCGTTAGTAAAGCTACCAAAAAGCAACCAGCTTCCAAAACCCATCTCAACCCACGTTGGCTACACCCCTTGTTGTGCACTGGCGTTTAATCTTTCGTTAGTCTTTCCGTAAAAGTAAACCATTTTCATTTCGTAATTATTTTGTCTTTAAGTTTTTTATTAACAGGGTGGCAATCTTTTGTCTTTTCTATGTGCGTTGGCTTGCAAGCTCTTTGAGAAAGCTTTGGTATGAGCGTTGGCTCGTGTGGGCTTTGGCAATGTGCTTGCAATGTCATAGGGAGTTTTCTATTACTCTTTGAGCCGTTTATGAACCCATAATGAGTCGTTTGAGCCGTTTATGAGCCCTTCAAAATATAAGCTGTTCCAACACCTGTTTGTCCGACTTTATCTAGTAATTCAAATTTCTCAACCAACTCAGTCAAATCTCTTGTTGCTGTTGCTTTTGAAACATTTTGAAGCACTTTAAAATCAGTATTTGTGATTTTCCCATTCACTTTCACAAATTCAATTGCTTTAATCTGTCTTTCATTTAGACCAAGTTTTTTTAGCTGTTCTACTGCTAATGTATTTTTGAAAAGTGATACTAAAAATCCCCCATCTCTTTCGGAGAATTCAGGTTCGGGTAGTTCTGCCTGTTTACAGGTATCAATAATTTTGATTGTTCCTCTCCCCCAAGCATCAATAAGTCCTCCTTTAAAGCAAACCTCGGCAATAATAGGATTTCTTGGTTTCGAAGAATGAGAACGTTTTAATGCTTCTATGCTAAGTCCATCAGGCAATGTTCCTTCATTCCAAATGTTTATTTTATCATCATATACACGAATTTGTATCGGTGCGCCCATATAGTTGCGATGAACTAATGCATTCAAAAGCATTTCACGAATTGCAGGAACAGGATATTCACCTTTTTCAATTCGATACATTCCCTCAAATTCAATTTGACGTATCAAAAATTTGTGGTTTAATTGGTTTAGCACCCCACGCAATAAAGATAGAAGATTTCCCTCTTCCACTTCTTGAAACTGAATGTCTGTATCGACTTTTGCAAAGCGACCAATTTTAACAAATGTATTGGGATAAAATTTACCAGGGTCTTTACCAAAAAGTATAATTGCTGCTCGTTTCAAAAGTCCGTTTTCGGTAAGACGCAATTTTTCAAATATTTCAGGGAATGTTAACCCAACTGTTTCTGGTAACCGTCCGTTATTTTCTGATGTTTTCAAGAAAGACTCAAATGCCTTTTCATCTATATCGTCAAAGGTTGCTCTCTGCTCAACTACGTCATCCCAAGTTTTGCCTGATTTTTTCAGTAGAAAATCGTTTAATGATGCTCCGGTCAACTCTTGTTTCGTGCTTCCGCTCCTGAAATAGTACCTGCCTCTTAATGAAACAGGAACAGTATAGGGCAATGTAACGATCTCAATGAAATGGCTTTTGTTTTCTTCGTGCAAATTAACCTCAACCGTTATTCCCATTGAGTTGCGTATTTTATTGGGAATATCGTCCATAAGGCGTTTGTAGTCGGGGACATCAATGGTGTTCCCATTATCATCTTTGCCGATAAAAATTGTACCCCCTTGCGCATTGGCAAACCCGCAAACCCATTTAAGGTAATCATCGTGCCAACTGCTTTTGAATTCTATGTTTTGCTGCTCGGGCATATTTACTTCTTTATTTATTAAAACCCCATTTATTCATATGATAATTTAACGAATCTATTGAGGGATAAAATCTCAAATCATCTGGCAAAAATATCTGTGTGCCTTCAAATTGTTTAATATTATATGCGGTTCGATTTGGTTCTGAAAACTTATTGTTTAATCTAACGATGTAATTTTTATCTATGGATATTAACCCTCTATCAAAAGCCCTATGCAAATTTGGACATAATGCAATTCCATTGGAGATAGTATCATTAAAACTTTCTGAAAACGGAATGATATGGCAAGCATCTATCATTGAAACATTATCAACTACATCAACTCGCATTCCTGAAATGCAACAAGTATTATTATATATTTTGGGGATTTCTCTTTTGAAAACATTACTTCGGATATAGATTTCTTCTTCATATTGCTCTGAATCTAATTCTTCTCTAATTTTTACAATTCTTTTTTGATATTGTTCAAAAGGTTCTTCAACAATTTGAATTACAATGTCTCTAATGTAATTGTCCCCAGAGTTGTTAAAACTCGATTTAGTTTCTGGGAAGTATTTATCAAGTAAAAAATACAACAAAACGTTCGATTCGTCCTTGTTCTGAAGTAAATTAAGCAATTCAATATCAATAGTTGCATGTTTTATTGCTGTTGTCAAATTTGCAAAACTTCTCATAGAACTTTTTGACTTTACCCATATTTCACAGCCAGGATTTGGAACAAGATTCCAAAAAGGTTCTGTGCTCATATGATAAAAGGGTAATGTGAATAAGCAAGTATGATTGGTTTTAACTAATGAAGCCCAGTTTGTTTTGAACAATCCTACTAATTCAGGTAGTATTGTTATTTGATTAGTGTTATATAAATTTTGTTGAAATGCTTGAATAAGGCCAATTAATAAAATCGGCTTATGTGGAGCACCGCCATTTTTAAAATCTCTACGTAACTTACCGAAAAGAGAACAATAATATTTTAAATCCTTATGCATAATGATATTTTTCAACAACTCTCTCCATATCATCTTTCAGGCCTCTTTTCCTATTTAATTCAAGTTGCTAGCGATAATAATTTATAAAAGAGTTGAAAAGTTCTTTACATTGTTGATATATAAGTGCCTGAAAATTAGCTATTGGTAAAAATCCTTCGGATTTTGGCTTTGCAGAAACCTTAAAACCCGAAGGATTATGGTAGAAAAAACAATGGCAATTTACGTTTTTCTCGACGATATTTTCAAATTTTCGGGGCATAAAGAGCCCGAAA
>JAQVDG010000384.1 GCA_028698395.1 Weeksellaceae bacterium | reverse complement strand
TCGTGCAGTTTATAAAAACCCACCTGTAATGGTTTTGGACGAAGCCACTTCGGCATTGGACACTCAATCAGAAAAGTTAGTGCAAGATGCGTTGGATAAAATGATGTCCAACCGGACTTCCATTGTTATTGCACACCGATTATCCACCATTGTAAATGCCGATAAAATAGTCGTTTTAGACAATGGTAAAATCATAGAAATGGGTACACATTCCGAATTATTGCTAAAAAAAGGAATTTATACCGAATTAATTCAACTTCAGAATTTAGAGTAAATTAGAGAAATGGATGTTTTCACTTTTAAAAGTCCAAAAAAATCAAATGCTCAACGAATTAAACAACGAGCAAAAGAACTGGGTTTTTTATCGTGTGGAATCTCCAAAGCCGAATTCTTGGAAAAGGAAGCTCCTCGTTTGGAGAAATGGTTAAAAGAGGAAAAAAACGGACAAATGGCATATATGGAAAATTATTTCGATATGCGTTTAGACCCGAGAATTTTGGTAGAAGGAGCTAAATCTGTGATTTCTTTGACCTATAATTATTATCCGAGTGAATTACAACGTCCGGATTCGTATAAAATATCAAAATATGCTTACGGTGTTGATTATCATTTTGTTATAAAAGACAAATTACGTGAATTAATGAATTTCATTCAGGAAGAAATAGGAGAAGTCAACGGTCGTGCTTTTACGGATTCAGCTCCGATTATGGAAGGAGCTTGGGCAGAGAAATCAGGTTTAGGTTGGATGGGGAAACATACTGTTTTGATTTCCAAACAAAAAGGTTCTTTCTTTAATTTGGCTGAATTAATTTTAGATTTAGAATTGGATTATGATGAAACTTTCCCCACAGATCATTGCGGAACCTGCACACGTTGTATTGAGGCTTGTCCCACAGATGCAATTGGAAACGACCGGACTTTGGACGGAAGTAAGTGCATTTCGTATTTTACGATTGAATTGAAAGAGCAAATTCCGGAAGAAATGAAAGGAAAGTTTGAGGATTGGATTTTTGGTTGTGATATTTGCCAAGATGTTTGTCCTTGGAACCGATTTTCGCTTCCTCACCAAGAAGAAAAATATAATCCCAAACCGGAATTATTAAATTTTTCCAAATCCGATTGGGAAGAAATAACAGAAGATGTCTTCAGAGAAATTTTCAGAAAATCTCCGGTAAAGCGAACAAAATTTGAAGGATTAAAACGAAACATTGCTTTCGTTTCAGAGAAATAAATACTATTCCTGTTGAAAAAAAACAATAATAGACTCGATTTGAGAATCCTATTTGTATGCCCAATGACGCAGATTGTAAGCAAGACACAGATCAGGACAAAAGACAACAGTTTTTGTACACCATACATTATACAACTTTACACTATACATTTTTACAGTTTACATAATACTAATAACCAATCCCGGCATTCTCACTGCTTAACGAAATCGTAATAAGAATCAGTTACATAAAGCTGTATTCTATATATTTGTAGCGGCCATAAAAAACGCCACCCCGAAACCGGGATGGCGTTTCTTTAGATTTCCCATCCGCTTACCGTAGTTCAAACTCGCCCAAATAAGAACTCGAAGCCGATACTTTTTGTTCGCTATTCACAAAACTTGCCCAACAGTGCACTTCCAATCCCTGAAAATGAGAATTAAAGGACAAAACAACCTCCCTATCCTCACGGAGGGCACTGTTCTCAAAAACTTCATACAAATCCAGATTAGGGCAATAAGCAATCATCAGCAGACGATCATCTCCCTTTGCCATGCCCTGTCCCGAATTGTCCGACCATTCCAATTTCAGTTGATTATTTGGCTGTGGATCTACCGTTGGATTATGCAATCCCTGTAAAACCCCTTTGCTAATCATAACTTTATTGAAAATAATCTCCCATTCCTCGTTCACCCATTCGGTAGCTTCCTTGATATGGTAGGAAGTCGCCATATTGTAACGGGAACGGAAGCCCATTTTTTGACCGAAATAGCGATTCAACAATCCCTTGATAGGGTTCAAAAAACGACTGACAGCCGTAAACCTTTCCCTTTGAAGCTGCTGGGCTTCAGTTGGAGGGCGGTTACTCTTCTTGGGGCGGCTTCGCATAATGTTCTTGCCTCTCCAATTTGCACCGACTACGGTGCCCACTTTCCCGGAGAAAGGGCCGAGAATTCCCTTTTCATAAGTTGCCATAATTCCATTTTTTAAATTCAACATTCATTTTAAACAGACTCTCTTAGTCGATTAAAAAAAGTCCGGACAAAAATCAGATTTCGGGCGATGGTTTTTTTGTAAAATAAAAAAATCAATTTGTAAATCTCGAAAATTCCCCTCCCTTTTTTATTCTTTTTCAAAGTTAAGTCGGACTTTTTTGAGAAAAAAACCGACAAACGTCATTGAAGCTTATCACCTGATTTAGAATTAGTTTGAGACCCTCTGAACGGTATTGAACGATACTGAAAGGTTTATTTTACAAAAACAGGGGGTTTGTTCGGGTCTTGTTCGGGAGTTGTTCGGACAGACCCTCTTTAAACGCAGTTTTCTCGAACGAAACTCGAACGAAACTCGAACAAAGGGGTCAAAAAATTGAATTTTTAGAGGAATTTCAAAAAAGCGAACGTATTTTACAATTGTTTTACAAGAGATTTACAATGGATTCAAAAAAATTTTGTATATCTTTGCAAACTTTAATCCCTTTCAGGGAATCTGCACAAAAGACAACAGCTTTTGTACATTATACATTTTCACAATTTACATAACATTAACCCATCCCGGCATTTCTCATGCTTAACGGAATCGACCGTCTGCGAATTAGCAGGTCGATGAAGTGGTGGCGTGGCTGAAAAGGTTTTTTGAATCCAAATTTAACTAACCACGCCAAAGCATTCAGAAATTGCCTTGACTTTTTGTTTCTTTTGTGTCAAGACAAAAGAAAGAGGAATCAGAACGTATATATCTTGTAATACGCACGGATT
>JAQVDG010000383.1 GCA_028698395.1 Weeksellaceae bacterium | reverse complement strand
AAAATTTAAACAGTTTCTTAACTTTACCCTTTCGTAAAACCGAATTCATAAAATGAAACAACTTGTTTTCACTTTCTTTCTATTGGGAGCTTTCGCTTTCGGTCAGTCCGAATACCAATTTACAAAAGTAGTAGATTTGACACCAAGCCCGGTTATCAGCCAGGGAAAAACCGGAACTTGCTGGAGTTTTTCCACAATCTCATTTTTGGAGTCTGAGGTAAAACGACTCACAAAAAAAGATATTGATTTATCTGAAATGTATATTGTCCGGAATACGTATCCCGATAAAGCTTATAATTATGTATATCGACAAGGAAAAGCACAGTTTTCCGAAGGAGGACTGGCACATGATGTCATCAATGCCGTGAGAAAAGGAGGTGTGGTTCCACAGGAAAATTTCACAGGATTTGTAGGAAATACAGATAAATATGACCACTCGGTAATGGTTCAAAAACTGACCGGTTATGTGAAAAATATTACGCATCATCCAAAAGCTTATATGAATGAAGATTGGATGAAAGGTTTTGAAGAAATTCTAACGGAATATATGGGTGAAAAGCCCAAATCTTTTGTGTATGAAGGGAAAACATATACACCTCAACAGTTTGCCGATTATTTGAAAATTAATCCGGATGATTATGTTTCATTTTCATCGTTTACGCATTATCCGTATTATAAACCGTTTGTGCTGAGTATTCCTGATAATTTTTCCAACGGTTCTTTTTATAATCTGCCTTTGGATGAATATATGCAGTTGATGTCCGATGCTGTACAAAATGGCTTTACACTTTCGTTCAGTTGCGATGTGGGAGAACCGGGATTTAGTGCGAAAGAAGGAATGGCAATACTTCCGGCAGAAGGAAAAAAAGAAGAATATTTTAAAATCCTACTTCCTGAAAAATGGGTAACAGCAGAAGAAAGACAGAAATCATTTGAAGATTTTTCTACTCAGGATGATCATTTGATGCACATTACAGGAATTGTCAAAGACCAATTAGGCAATTTATATTTCGATGTGAAAAATTCCTGGGGAACGGAAAATTTAGGAAATGCGGGTCATGTGTATATGTCTTTTCCGTATATACGGATGAAATCTATCTGTTTTTTGGTACATAAAGATGCTTTGAGCAAAGAATTAAAAATGAAATTGGGAATTCAATAAGAACAGAATTCATTTAAAAATGAATCCGATAGTTTCGGAATAAAAGTTGAGTATTTTACAATAAATATAGAATTTAAAATGGAAATTTTAGAAAAATCAATCGCAGCACTTCCTGCAAAAGGTTATCTGGATATGGAAATCCCAGAAGGGATTGATTTGATAGCTGAAATCAATAGAATGCGAAAAGAAAAAAATGCAATTATTTTAGCACACTATTATCAAACACCTGATATTCAGGATATCGCTGATTTTTTGGGCGATAGTTTACAATTAGCAAGAGCTGCGGCAACTACTGAAGCCGATATGATTGTATTTTGCGGCGTTCATTTTATGGCAGAAGCAGCTAAAATTGTAAATCCTAATAAAAAAGTAGTTTTACCTGATTTATTAGCAGGTTGTTCTTTGGCTGATTCATGTAGTGGAGAAGGTCTAAGAGCAATGCGTGCAGAGCATCCAAATGCTTTGGTTATTAGTTATATAAACTGTGATGCAGGTGTAAAAGCTGAAAGTGATATTATTGTAACATCTTCTAATGCTAAACACATTATTGATTCTTTGCCAAAAGAGCAGGAAATTATTTTTGCACCGGATAAAAACTTAGGAAAATACCTGAATCGGGTGACCGGAAGAAATATGATTTTATGGGATGGGGTTTGTATTGTCCACGAAGCTTTTTCGGTAGAGAGAATTGCGAATCAATTAGTTAAACACCCACATGCGAAATTAATTGCTCATCCGGAAGCCGAAGAATCTGTTTTGCAAATTGCAGATTTTGTCGGTTCAACTTCTCGACTTCTTAATTACGTAGAAACCAATAGTGCTAATGAATTTATCATTGCAACAGAAGAAGGAATTATTCATGAAATGCAGAAAAAAGCACCCGGAAAAAAACTGATTCCTGCATTGGTTCAGGATGAAAGCTGTAATTGTAGTGAGTGCTTTTTCATGAAACGCAATACAATTGAGAAAATTTATTTATGCATGAAATATGAGTTACCTGAAATCGTAATTGAAGAAGAATTACGGGCAGCTGCCTTGAAATCTATTAATAAAATGCTGGAACTTTCAGAAAGTATAAAATAGTTTTTTTCAAATGTCGGGTATTCTTTATTTAGTTCCTACTCCTATCGGAAATTTGGGTGATATGACTTTCCGAGCAGTTGATGTTTTAAAAAACTCAGATTGTATTTTAGCAGAAGACACCCGGAATAGTGGGTTTTTATTAAAACATTTTGAGATAAGTACACCAATGCGAAGTTATCACGCACACAATGAACACCAGATTACTGAAGAAATTTTAAAAGAATTAAAAGAAGGAAAAACCTTTTCTTTGATTACGGATGCAGGTTCTCCCGGTATTTCAGATCCCGGATTTTTCCTGGTTCGGGCTTGTATTGAACATACTATCGAAATCATTGCACTTCCCGGCGCAACTGCTTTTGTTCCGGCTCTTACCGTTTCCGGATTGACTTCTAACGAGTTTGTATTTATTGGTTTTCTTCCGGTAAAAAAAGGAAGACAATCAAAACTCAAAGAATTACAAGAGGAAAAAAGAACTTTTATATTGTATGAATCACCACATAAAATAAAACGAACTTTGAAAGATTTAATTGATTTTTTAGGAGAAGAACGAAAAGCAACTCTTTCACGTGAAATTTCTAAGAAATTTGAAGAAAGCTTACGAGGAACCCTAAAAGAACTCTCTGATTTAGCCGAAACAAAACATCTAAAAGGCGAAATGGTTGTAGTTGTGGAAGGGAGACCAACTACTTGTTAACAGAAGTAGCTCTTTTATCGAGATGTTTGAACTCT
>JAQVDG010000028.1:1070-12845 GCA_028698395.1 Weeksellaceae bacterium | reverse complement strand
CAACACCATAATCCGAATTTGGATATTGAAGGTCTTTTGCTGACCATGCACGATTCTCGTTTGCGCTTGTCCAATCAGGTAGTGGAAGAGGTGAGTAGCCATTTCCCACAAATGGTTTTTGATACGATTATTCAACGAAATGTTCGCTTATCAGAAGCACCAAGTTTTGGAGAAGCTATAATTGCTTACGATGCCGGTAGTAAAGGAGCTGAAAATTATTTAAATTTAGCCCGTGAATTTTTGGTGAAAAATCAAGATGCCGAATGAAGTTGAAATCAATTATTTTTACAAATTAAAAATTTAAATGGCAAAACAAACAAACAGTCGCTTAGGAAGAGGATTATCCGCTTTGTTGAAAGACGAGCCCAAAGTGGTTTCGGCGAGTGATAAAGGAGCAGATAAATTAGTCGGAAGCATTATTGAAATTGAATTAAAAAAAATAAAAACCAATCCGTATCAACCTCGAACCAATTTTGACAAAGATGCATTGACCGATTTAGTGAAATCCATTTCCGTTTTGGGCGTGATTCAGCCGATTACCGTTCGGAAAATCAAAGAAGGATACGAATTAATTTCCGGTGAAAGACGTTTCAGAGCCTCTCAAATTGTAGGTTTAGAAAGTATTCCGGCTTATGTTCGATTGGCAAATGACCAAGAAATGTTAGAAATGGCATTGGTCGAAAACATTCAGCGTCAGGATTTGGATGCAATTGAAATTGCACTTTCTTATCAACGACTTTTGGAAGAAATTAATCTGACACAAGAACAATTAAGTCATCGAGTAGGGAAAGATCGCGCGTCCATTTCAAATTATTTGAGATTATTAAAATTAGACCCGATTGTTCAAACCGGAATTCGAGACGGAATGATTAGTATGGGACACGGTCGAGCCATTATTGCCATTGATAATCCGGAACTTCAATTGGAAATTTACGAAAAAGTAATTGCAGAAAATTTATCGGTAAGAGAAACTGAAAATTTGATTCGTAACTTAAAAAATTCAAAGTCCAAAAAAGTAAAAAAAGCCGATTTGCCTAATGAATATAAAAAAGCACAAGTCTTAATTTCTGATTTTGTCCGGTCAAAAGTAGAAATTAAACGTTCAGCAAACGGAAAAGGTAAAATTATCATTGATTTTGCTTCTGATACTGATTTTGAGCGATTAAGAAAATTATTTGAATGAAAAACTATTTGTCATTTTTATTTATATTCTTATCGGTTTTTGTTTTTTCTCAAATCGAAGAAAATCCGGAATCCGAAACGCCAGAAATCGTGGCAGTGGATGGAAGTAAAATTGACACTATCGACTATCTGTCAGCTAAAAACCCAATGCGGGCTTCTTTATATTCCGCTATTTTTCCGGGATTGGGACAGATTTATAATAAAAAATACTGGAAAGCACCTTTGGTTTGGGGCTTAATCGGAACCGGAGTTGGATTTATTATTCATTACAATAACCAATATCGAGAATTTCGAGCTTATTATTTAGATAAATTATACGGTTACGAATTGGAAAATCCAACTTTGAATAATATGCCGATTCAGCAGTTGGCAACAATTCAGGATGACCGAAAAAGAATACGGGATTATGCCATTGCACTTACGGTTTTGGCTTATGTTTTAAATGTATTGGATGCCACGGTTGATGCCCATTTGTATGGAATAAAAAAAGACCCGGATTTGTCTTTAAAACCGGTCATTCTTCAAAACCAATATACTACAGAAATGGCAATGGGAATCGGAATCAGTTTTAAATTTTGAAAATTCAGAAAATGAAAGTAGCATTGGTCGGATATGGAAAAATGGGAAAAGCAATTGAAGAGATTTTGCTCGAAAGAGGACATGAAATTGTAGCTCGATTGACTAAAAAACCCGATTATTCCGAAGTAAAGGATGCAGATGTTGCCATTGAGTTTTCTCATCCGGAAGCCGCTTTTGAGAATATAAAAGTCTTAATGGAAAACCGGATTCCTACAATTTCCGGAACAACCGGCTGGTTGGATAAATTAGCCGAAATCAAACAATTAAATGCTGAAAAACAAAATGCATTTTTATATGCTTCCAATTTTAGTTTGGGAGTGAATTTATTCTTTGAATTAAATACACATTTAGCTAAATTAATGGCAAATTATCCGGAATATACAGTTGAAATTGAGGAAATTCATCATACTCAAAAATTAGATAAACCGAGTGGAACCGGAATTACATTAGCAGAACAAATCATCGAAAATTCAACTTATTCTCATTGGGAATCTGACCAAAAATCCACAGAAAATACCTTGCCTATTTTATCCAAACGATTAGAAAATGTTCCCGGAACGCATACCGTAAATTATCATTCGGAAGTGGACGACATCAGTATTACACACACGGCGCATAGTCGCAAAGGGTTTGCTTTAGGAGCAGTTTTAGCAGCAGAATGGATACAAGGAAAATCCGGTTTTTTTTCGATGAAAGATGTTTTGAGCGTTACGATTTAATCTTTTTGAATGAATAATAAAACCCGTTACTATGAAAGCAATTCAACTTATTATCATTTTTTTCTTTTCAGTATTTTGTTTCTCTCAATCAGCCGTTGATAAAAAAATCGAACGTTTTTTTCAAGTTTATCAAGTCAATTCTTCAGATGCAATTGATTATTTGTTTGAGGACAATAAATGGATGGAAAATCAATTTGAAGAAATAGTGGGTTTAAAATATCAGCTGTTTGAATTTCAAAAAGAATTGGGCGAATATTACGGTTATGAAAAACTCTATGAAAAAAGTTTAGGAAAAAGTATAAAAGAGATAGTTTATGTGGTGAAATACAACAGAATGCCTTTGCGATTTCGATTTCATTTTTATAAAGCAAAGGATAATTGGACGGTTCTGAACTTTTATTACGATGGCAATTTTATGGACGAATTATTTGATACAATAAAAAAATAAAAAATATGAAACTATTAAAATTTATTCCCTTGTTTATTTTCTTTCCTGTTTTGCTGAAAAGCCAGGTATTTCATTCGGAAACTTTCCAAAAAGAATTAGAAAAACATTGTGGAAAATCCTATGAAGGAAGTATTACCGAAGGAGCGAAAGAAGGCGATGGCTTTACCGGAGAACGTTTGGTAATGCAGGTTTTGTCTTGTGAAAAAGACCAAATTAAAATTCCATTTTATGTAGGAAATGATAAATCCCGAACTTGGGTTTTAACTTTTCAAAACAATAAAGTCCAGCTGAAACATGATCATCGAAATCAGGACGGTTCGGATGAAGAAATAACAATGTACGGCGGAACTTCTTCCAATACCGGTTTTGCCGAAATGCAGATTTTTCCGGCAGACCAAGAAACTTGTACCATGATTGATTACGCTTGTGGAAATGTTTGGTGGATGACTTTGGATAAAACGTCATTTACCTATAATTTACGAAGAATTGGTTCTGACCGACAGTTTTCTGTGAAATTCGATTTAACAAAGCCAATTGAATTCAACGAAAAACCTTGGGGTTGGAAAGAGTGAGAATTTTAACTAAAATCGGGTAGTTTTACGAATAAAAAAATGGCAAAATTAACATCACTCATTGGAATTATTTTGTTTTCTATTGGAAGTTTAATCGGTTTTCTATTGGAAGTTTAATCGGTTTAAATTCAGTTCATAAAAGTGATTTTTATTCCACCATTGATAATTGAATTCTTTTTCGTTCCAAATCCACATCGGTTACGGTAACTTCTACAATTTGATTCAGATGAACTGCTTGATTGACATCCGAAATGAATTCTTTAGTAATTTTTGAAATATGAACCAATCCGCTTTCCTTGATTCCAATAGTAACAAAACAACCAAAATTTGTAATATTATTGATGACTCCTTGTAATTTCATCCCGATTTTTAAATCTTCAATTTTCCGAATAGTTTTGTCAAACTGAACAATAACTGCTTTTTTTCTTGGGTCTAATCCCGGTTTTTCAAGCTCTTTCAGAATATCTTTTAAAGTCAATAAACCGGTCTTTTTGTCCATATAATTTTCGACTTTCAAAGTTAATGATAATAAGGCTTTTCAAAGGTTTTAGCATTAATTTTGTCCATCAAGCCTGCTTACAATAAAAAAAGTAATCACAGGAAACTTAAACAAAAGTATATATGTTCGATTAGACCGGAATCTCTTTCTCCTTTTTGATTTGTTCGAGAAAATAGTTGGGACGAAGCCCGGTTTCGGTCAAAAAAGCATCGGAAAAATGCCGGGAAGTCGCAAATCCGGCTTCTTTGCTCAGTGCTTCGATGGTATAGGCACGATATTTTGGAACAGTCAACAGCAAATCAACGATGTAGTTTACCCGCAACTTGTTGATATAACCGTTGAAGTTTGTTTCTTTATAAGTATTTATCACTTTTGAAAGATAGGTGGAATTGGTTTTAAATTTTTCAGCCAAGTAGCGTTGTTCTGTTTTTGGGTTGAGAAATTCTTTGTTTTCTTCGAATACTTCCAAGCGATTTAACAGATCTTCTACTATTTCCACCGGAATTTCTTTGGGTACTTTCTTCCTTGTGTTTTCAATATCCGGATTAACTGTCATTGTGTTTTTTCGAAGTAGAAATTCCTCGTATTTCTTTCGTAACTCCTTGTTTTTTCTTTCCGCTTTCTGAGAACGATTGAAAAAATAGGCTGCCGTGATTGACAGGACAATGAGCAGGCTCAGGACATAGTATTTCCAATTTTCAAATCTTTTTTCCAACCGATCTTTTTCTTCGGTCAGACGCTGAGTGTCGTATTCTTTATGTACTTTATAGGCCAGATAACGGTTGTTTTCGGCATTTGCTTTGTCCACTTCCAACAGTTGGTTGATGTAGTATAATTGTTTGTCTTTCTCGTTTTCATTTTTATAATAATCAATCAACCATTCGTATGCACTGCGAAGCTCATTCGGCAAATATCCGTTTGCTATAAACAGACTGTCGATTCTCTGAAAATGAGTTAGTGCTTTATCGGGCTGTGTCAGCGCCAAGTAGGATTTAGCGATATAAAAATATCCTTTTTGTTCCATTTCAAAATATCCGTTTTCAGACATAAGCGGTATCGCTTTTTGAATGTTTCGAATGGCAGAGACGTACTCATTCGCATGATAATCATCAATTCCCATTGCCAGATTAAAATACTGCTCCTGTATTTTCTCACCGTGTTTCAAGGATTCCTGTAATCCCAGTAAGTTTGTTTCGGCTGCGCTGCCATATTCTTTTAAAGCCTGTCGGGCTTCTCCTTCCCGAAAAAGACTTCTTAAATACATGAGTATATGATCGGGATTATCTTTATTCTTATAATAACGGGTTGTCTGCGTAAAACCATCAAGTGCCTCATCGTAATACATTAAATATAATTTAACGACTGAAATCCCGTAAATTATCTTGTTTTTCAGGTATTTATTCTCAGAATCTTCCAATTCCCCGGCTGCCTTCAGATAATAATCCAAAGTTTTTTTGTAATCCCTGAACCCGTAGTAGGTTCTTCCTTTGTCATAGAGGGCACTTGCAATTAAATCCTTTTTTTTTGTTTTTTCTGCAGCTGTCAATGCACTGTCTGAATAAGCCATTTTATTTTGAGATTCAGAAAAATAGGCTGCTTCTCTGTACCCATAATGCAAAGTTTCAAAATTATTTATTTTTTTAGCATTGTTTATATAAGCATCGAGATACACCCAAACCAATGGGTTGCTCCGATCAAATTGGAAATTTTCTATTTTTTCTACCAAATAGCGGTTGGATTTATCACTCAAAGAATCTATTTTTTGTCCAAAAGTCACTGGATTCAGACAAAAAGCAAGGGAAAACAAGTATAAACTAAGCAATCGCATACAACGAATTTATAAATCCGTTGTCAATTTCGGGAAAGTTTTTGAGAAAAATGCACTTTTTTCAAAAATAGCAAAAAAATAAAAAAATAACCCGCTTTCCTTTATCTGTACTGCGTTTCAGCCTGTGTGACCGAATGACGGATTTATAAATTCGTGGTTGGGTTCAGAAATTCGTCATTCAAAAATTTGTGTTGAAGCCATGCCAAAGATAAATTTGAAACAAACAATCGACCGGTAGATTTGTTCATTGAGAATTTAGTTTAACCAAAAAACCAATGGATATGAAAAAATCTTTATTGTTTATCATCGCTTTTTTTGGAATCATAAGCTGTAATCAGGACGATGACAGTTTCCCAAACAGAGAGCCGGAAAATGGCTATAAAAGCAGCCATTTCTATGAAAGAGGAGAAGCAGCTCAGGACAGCCTGACTGTTTCGTTTCCTCAATATGTGGAAGACAACGATCCGCCTCCTAAAAACAAAGATGACAACGGAGGAAGACCGGGTTCAGGTAATTATATCAGAACAGATTAAAAATATTTTGTAGCTACAAATTGCGGAAAAGGTTTCCTTAAGCGACCCAAAGAAAAACGAAAAGGACGGGAAGAGCCGATGTCCGGGAATAGAAGGTAAAATTAATTTATGAATTTAAATAAATTCATAAATATTGCTAATATTATTCTAAAAAACTTGTCGAAAATATCACTTAGTAAAACTTTGATTTATACTAAGGAAATTTATAGAAAGTGTTTAACTAAGAGCAATATAGAATAATATTAGAATACTAATTGTCATTGGAAGCCGAAAAAATGACTCAAAACACAAAAAAGAGTAGGCAAAACTAAAATCTTATTAAAATGAAAAATCTTTTTTTTTATTATGGCATTGTTATTTTCAGTTACAGTAGTAAATGCTCAAAGTTCTTGTTCTTGTGATGAATTATTTGGTTCTTGTAGTATCGCTTGTCCAAAAGGGACTTTAGCAAAATGTAAAGGTACTTGGTATGGTTCATGTTCTTGTGAATGTATGCCTACTGCTAGTAATCCTGATACGGGAGTTGGAAGTATTGACTTAAATGAAGTCAAAGAAATGAAAAAAATCTTTGAAACAATAAGCAGCCCTAAATTAGATTCACTTAATAATCTAATCGACAAACTAGAAAGTAAGTCCGAAAATAATATCTTTGTTGCAAAAAATGAAGATGAGTATTATTTATATTTTAATCAGCTTCATGAATTATTCTTGACATTACCCAAAATCAATATGGAAGATTTAGTAAATAAAATTGAAGCATAACATTTTTTAAGGGGATTAACATAATCCCCTTCTTTTAAAAAAACTAAAAATGAAAAAATTAATTTACATAATATTATTGTCTTATAGCGTAAATTGCTATTCACAAAGTTTTGAATTAGAATACAAAATTGATTTTCAACGAAAATTAAGTGAGAAATTGACTGAAGAGTTTAAAGCCAATAAAAGTGGTGATTTGGCTAGAGCGGAAATATTCACTTATGAAAATCCAAAAGCTGAATTTTATACACTCAAATTTAATAATGAATTTTCTGAATTAACATATATTGAAGCACTAAACAATAACCAAGAGAAAAGTCATTTACAGGTTTCAAATTTTCCGCTTGGAAAAAAAAACTATAGAAAAATAAATGATACGCTTATATACAATGAACATAAAATTAATAATCAAACCTTATTTTCAGCAGATACATTGATTTGTAAATATTGGAATAAAACAGGAAAAGATTCCATAATTTTGGATTTAAAAGTTTCTCAGATTAAATTAGAAAATAGTGCTGCCAAAATTACTGCTTGGTTTACTGAAGAATTACCTGCAGGAATGGGGGTATATAATCTATCATTTAAGGACGGATTTATATTAGCATTTGAAATTGATTATTTCCCCAATGATGCTTTTAAAAAAAACATCATCAAAGTTTATCCTTATAAAATGAAAAACATAAAAAGAAAGAAAAAACAGAGCTTAAAATTTCCAAGTATTGATAAAATCTATACTTTAGAAGAAATAAAAGAAAAATATAAGGAAAAAAATAAGATAATAAACCAACCTCAACACACAGAATAACAAATTGATATTGAAAAACTATAATAACTGTTTTATATGGCTGATTAATTTTCAATCAGCCATATTTTAATAAATTCTTTAAAATATGAAACTACAATCTGTAAATTATGTTTTAATTATTTTCATAACAGTTCCTATATTCTGTTTTGGTCAAAATAAATTAAAATCGAGTTCAATTGATGATTTTGATTTACTGATACAAAAAATGGAGAACCCAACAGAAAATGAAATTTTCTCATTGAGTAACAATGAACTAACTCATTTAATTAAAACTTTTAAAAAAGAAAAAACACTAATTTATACTTTTGGTTGGTGGTGTGGACCTTGTGTAGAAAAGCTTCCAGAAATATTAAGTCTTAAAGAAAAATATAATGATAAAATTGACTTAATCCTATTAACCGCTGAAAAAGAAGATAGCAAATACTTGTATTTAACAAACTTTTATTTTGAAAACAAATTTGACGTACATTTCCCTACTTTTAACCTTTCAATTGACCTGAAAGATAGTCGATTAAAACGTTACAAAGCTTTTATCAATAGAGTCGTTCCAGGACATATAGATTATGGCTATTCACTTATTATATTGATTGATAACAATTCCGAATCAGTTTTATATGCCTCAACTTATAAGGAAACTACTGAAAACATTTTTTTAAAAATAGAACATATTTTAGACTAATAACTGCTACTAATCCAGCCCATGCGATGAGAGACCTGATGTCATGGGAAATGAAAACATTTCAAATATCAGATCAATATCTGTGTTTGATTTACAAGGTAATAAAGTTATTATGATAAAAAATAAAAATTCTGTAAATTTGAAAAACCTCAAACCCGGAATTTATATTATTAATGCAATTGATGATTCTGAGAATATTATTACAAAAAAGATTAAAAAGTAAAAATCATGAAAAATCTATTATTAAGTTTATGTGTGCTGTTCTCATTGCTTGCCTGCAATGACGATGAGAACAAAGCACCGGAAAAGAGCATTACCGGCACCTGGAAGCTGGCAGAAGTTTATGGGAGCGATGGCGGAATAGGAAGCTGGAATGAAGTTGAAAACGGGTTCGTCTATACTTTCAACAGTGATATGACTTTTACCTCCACAAGGTTTTCAGAATGTACCTATGGTGTTTATTCTATTATAGATCAGCTGCTTACACTGAAGTTTGGCTGTGAATCTGGATTTTACATTGGCTTATAAAAACACATATTAACTAAAAAGACCACTTTTGTGGTCTTTAATTAATTTAATTCTTATGAATAAACTTCTTATAATTACATTTATTTTATTTTCCCAAGTTTTATACTCACAATCTAAATATAATAATTTCATTTATGATTTGTATAAAACCACAAAATCCGACATTAAATTACCAGAAAATTTAGATGGAATAGTTCAGCAAAAAAGCGATACCATAGAATATATATTTGAACTAAAAGATAATAAAGGCAGATTCTACCCTATTCTAAAACTTAATAATTCTCAGCAAGGCAGCAAACTAAACCTAAATGAAATTTTCGTAAAAACAGAAGGAGAGTATTATTATGATTTTGAAAATCAGATTTTTGAAAATAAAAAACATGCACTAGGTCAAACTTTTATAGTGGACATTAAAAAAGATTCGTTAAAATGGGATATTTCAAATGAAATAATTCCTTGTTTTAATTATTCATGTAAAAAGGCTGTTTTGACAAAAACTGAAAAAGGGGTGTCAAAAATAAATGAATATAAAATTACAGTTTGGTTCACTGATGATGTTCCATATAATATTGCCCCTTTTGGTCTGTTAGGTTTAAATGGATTAATTGTTAAAGTGAATTTTAATGGAAATACTGAATTAATATTAAAAAAAATGTATTTCAATAATAATCCTAAAAAAATAAAACCATTTCCTTCTGGTAAGCGTCTTTCATCGTACGAGTATGATTTAATAATCCAAAAATATTTAGATAGATATCGTAACTATAGAAACAATAGTGTTGACAAATCTGAATAGTAAAAGCTACAACCAACATGAATTGTTTCATAAAAAATAATTCAAAATGAAAACATTACTTATCATTTTCGCATTATTCTCTGCATCATCTGCTTTATCCCAATCCAAGATAAAGAAGAACGAATTATTAGTTGCAACTGGTTTTGGAATTTCAACTGTTACTTTAAATGAAAAAAAATTAATGCCTATCTAATTGACAATTCCATTCTTTATTCAAGGTCATTATCGGATAAAATTTCAATAACATCAGGGTTCTTCATTACCCAATCAATGTTCAATACCAATGACCAAAATTTTATTAAGTTTCGTTATTTTCAAATCCCTCTCATCATCGGTATTGATGACTTTGGGCTTTTTAGAAAACTAGAACTTACAAACACGACTCTTTCAGTAAATATTGGATTAAAATACAGATTCATTGTTGATTCAAATTATGATAATCTGTCTTCCGGATCAAATTTTGGTGGTATAGCTTTTTTCGCATTTAAACAGCGTTTGAATTCCTATCTTGAATTTGTCTTATTATACAAATTATCAGAAGATTTAAACGAAATAAAAAAGGAAAATAATACTATAAAAAATAAAAATGAAAATACCATTGGCGTTGGTTTCAATCTTGCTTTTTAGTATTTTTTCTTGTTCCGGAGACAACCAAAATAAACTTGAAAAAAAATTAGCTAACGAAAATTCTCCTATTTTACTTTTTTTTATGAAATCAGATACCTCAAAGGCTTCAAAAAATCTGAAATCATTTAGTATTTCGGGAGAATATAGTCATATAGGAGTATTAGTTAAGAAATCTAATAGCTACCTAATTTATCAAGTACACCCCGATTATATTTCAGGAGAGAATTTTATTACAAATGTAACTATAGATGAATATCTCTTAAGTGAAAAAGAAAATTTGGAAAACTTTTCTATTTGGGAATTAAAGAGTCTAAATACAGAAAAATTTATTTCAGAATTAGAATCTATTTCAAATCAAAAAATAAAATTTGACTGGAACATAGACCTAACTACTGATGATTATCTCTATTGCTCAGAATATATTTATAAAATTTTATTAAAAACGGATCCAATTTTTAGGTTAAAACCAAAAACAATTTTAACACCTCGTCTACTCTCTTATACGAAGAAAGATTCACTTAAATATATTCCAGTTGATTTCATACTTCAATATAAGGGTTGTCAACTTTTTTATGACTCTTCAAATTAAAACTATTTAAAACACTATGTATTAAGGTGCATTATTCTTCCTTAGCTTTGACTTTGGATAAAACTTCATTTACCTATAATTTACGAAGAATCGGTTCTGACCGACAGTTTTCTGTGAAATTCGATTTAACAAAGCCAATTGAATTCAACGAGAAACCTTGGGGGTGGAAAGAGTGAGAATTTTAACTAAAATCGGATAGTTTTACGAATAAAAAAATGGCAAAATTAGCATCACTCATTGGAATTATTTTGTTTTCTATTGGAAGTTTAATCGGTTTAAATTCAGTTTATAAAAGTAATTTTATTCCACCATTGATAGTTGAATTCTTTTTCGTTCCAAATCCACATCGGTTACGGTAACTTCCACAATTTGATTCAGATGAACTGCTTGATTGACATCCGAAATGAATTCTTTGGTGATTTTTGAAATATGAACCAATCCGCTTTCCTTGATTCCAATATTGACAAAACAACCAAAATTTGTAATATTATTGATGATTCCCTGTAATTTCATCCCGATTTTTAAATCTTCAATTTTCCGAATAGTTTTGTCAAACTGAACAATAACTGCTTTTTTTCTTGGGTCTAATCCCGGTTTTTCAAGCTCTTTCAGAATATCTTTTAAAGTCA
>JAQVDG010000028.1:0-970 GCA_028698395.1 Weeksellaceae bacterium | reverse complement strand
ATAAACCGGTCTTTTTGTCCATATAATTTTCGACTTTCAAAGTCGAAATGAGTTCCGAATTGCCAATTAATTCCTGAGTAGAAACTTTTAAATCTTTTGCCATTTTCTCGACTATATAATAAGATTCCGGATGAACAGCCGAATTATCCAAAGGATTTTCCGGATGGGAAATTCTCAAAAAAGCAGAAGCTTGTTGAAAGGCTTTTTCGCCTAATCTCGGTACTTTTTTCAAATCCTTTCTGGAAATAAAAGTTCCATTTTCCGTTCGGTAATCTACTATATTTTGTGCTAATTTCTCACCGATTCCCGATACGTAATTCAATAAATGTTTACTTGCTGTATTGAGGTTTACACCAACTTTATTTACACAAAACATAACGGTTTCGTCCAATTCTTCTTTCAGTAATTTTTGATCTATATCGTGCTGATATTGCCCGACTCCAATGGATTTTGGTTCTATTTTTACTAATTCAGCCAAAGGGTCGGACAATCTTCTTCCGATAGAAACCGCACCTCGAACGGTTACGTCATAATTGGGGAATTCATCTCTTGCTATTTTTGATGCTGAATAAATCGAAGCTCCGGCTTCATTCACTACAAAAACTTTTAAATTTTGGTTGAATGGAATGTTTTGAATCCAATTTTCAGTTTCTCGTGAAGCCGTTCCGTTTCCGATGGAAATCGCTTCAATTTGATAAGCATTGACCAAAGAACGGATTTTTTTAGACGCTTCATTTTTTTGGTTTTGAGGCGGATGCGGATATACCGTTTCATTGTGTAATAAATCGCCTTTTTCATCCAAACAAACAATTTTACAACCCGAACGAAAACCCGGATCAATTGCTAAAATTCGTTTTTCTCCTAAAGGTGCAGCCAATAATAATTGTTCTAAATTCTTTGAAAAAACTTGAATCGAAGTTTTATCTGCTTCTGATTTTGCTTGATTCAATCTTTCGGTGGATAAAGAAGG
>JAQVDG010000382.1 GCA_028698395.1 Weeksellaceae bacterium | reverse complement strand
CAAACCTCTTGTAGAAGACGGAACCTTAGAAGATGACCAAAATCGCCGTGATTTTACCATAAATGCTTTGGCAATTTCTTTGAATCAAAAAAATTATGGAGAATTAACCGACCCTTTTCACGGACTACATGATTTAAAAAATAAACTGCTCCGAACGCCTTTGAATCCCGACATAACGTACTCAGATGACCCGCTTCGTATGATGAGAGCCGTTCGATTTGCAGCACAATTGAATTTTGAAATTGAAGAAAAATCCTTTCAATCCATTCTGAAAAATACGTATCGAATTGAAATTTTATCCAAAGAAAGAATCATGGATGAATTTCAAAAAATTATGCAAACCTCAAAACCTTCTGTCGGCTTAAAATTATTAGACGACCTTCGTTTAATGGAGCTTATTTTACCTGAATTAGTAGCATTAAAAGGAATTGAAGAAGTAGAAGGACAGACGCATAAAGATAATTTTTACCATACTTTGGAAGTAGTTGATAATATTTCACAACATACCGAAAATGTTTGGCTTCGTTGGGCAGCGTTACTGCATGATATAGGAAAAGCACCGACTAAACGATTTGATAAAAAAAGCGGCTGGACTTTTCATTCACATGAATTTGTCGGCTCCAAAATGGTGTATCAATTGTTTAAACGATTGAAAATGCCTTTAGGTTCGACAATGAAATACGTTCAGAAATTAGTTTTATTGAGTTCCCGACCGATTGCTTTAATCGATGAAAATGTAACAGATTCTGCTCTACGACGTTTATTATTTGATGCCGGAAATGATTTTGACGATTTAATTACACTTTGTAAAGCCGATATCACAACAAAAAATGAAAGAAAACAAAAACGATTCAAAGAAAATTTTATATTAGTTGAACAAAAAATAAAAGAAGTAGAAGAAAGAGATCGTATCCGGAATTTTCAACCGCCTGTTTCAGGTGAAGAAATCATGAAAATTTATGGTTTAGAACCTTGCAAAGAAATCGGAACCATAAAAAATGCCATAAAAGAAGCTATTTTAGAAGGAGAAATAGAAAATACACATGAATCTGCATTAAAATTTATGTTTGAATTAGGAAAAAAATTATATTTGACCCCAAAATTAAGAAACTGTGATTTATAAAATTCGTGTAATACTCGACACCGCTAAAGAAGACGTTTTTAGGGATATTGAAATTAGAGATAAACAAACTTTATTTACGCTTTACAAAGGCATAATGAGTGCATTCAGTCTGCAAGGAGAAGAATTGGCATCTTTTTATGAGTCTGATGAAAATTGGAATCAAGGAAAAGAGATTCCGTTAGAAAGCATGGATGATGCTAATTCAGATGAAACGATGAGTGATTTTTATATTTATGAAGCTTTTCCGAAAGTCGGTTCTCGAATGATATTTGTTTATGACTATTTCGCTATGTGGACTTTTTCAGTAGAAGTTGTAAGTATAGAGGACAAAAAAGCGGTTTTGAATTATCCGCTAACCGTTTATCGTTTTGGAGCAATGCCATTAAAAGCACCCAAAAGAAATATTGAAATTTTGAATTTGGAAGATGATGAAATATTGGATGAAGGCGATGACAGTACTTCATTTGATGAATTGGAAATAGATTCCGATATAGATTTAGACGGCGAAGATGATTTCTAAAATTTATAGTGTAAAAAAATTAGAAAATAAATTTTAAACGGATTCTAAATTAAAAACATATAAAAAAGAGTAATTTATTGAATTGCTCTTTTTTATTGCTTTGCAAAATCCCGATAAAGTGCCAATGAATCCTGTATGTCTTTTTGTGCGATTTTGATTAAATGCGGTTGATCGTCCAATAAAAGACTGTATTTTTTTTGTCTTTTTTCTGAAAGACTTGCTAATTTGGTGATTTCGTTTAAATATTTTTGTTGGTCAGTAATTCCTTTTTTATTCATTTCTGCCATTTTTTTTCTGATTTTTCGAGCATAAAGTTCAGAATAATCAAATTTAATCTGTTGAATTTCCAAAACTTCTTTTTTCTTTATCGTAGTCCAAGAAGTACTTCGGTCAACAAAATTAAAAATAGTCATTTTGGGAATTTTGCCTTTTTCTTGTCGGGCTTCATACGAAATAACCGTAGTTATATTTGCACTTTTTGAAGTTTTAGCATTTTTAGGAACAATACCTTTAAAATCATCAAAACTCAATTTCCGGTTTTCCGACCACTCTAAAAAATCCGAATGAAAAACCGAAAAACTGCATAAAATAAATAAACCCAAGAAAATTCCACTGATTAATTTCACACTGATTAATTTTAAGATTCAAAAATAATGGTTTTATGTTGATTTGAAATTAAATTTCAATAAATTTACCCAAACCAAGTTTCTGTCAGAACTTACAATTTTCTAAAAATAACAATTATGAAGAAGCCATTTTTTCTCATTCTATTATTAATTTTTTCATTTTCAATGGCACAAAAAAAATTTGATTACGATTCTCAGTGGAAGCAGATAGAAAAACAAGAAGAAGCCGGCTTGCTAAAAAGTATGCTTGTTCCGGTTACTACCATTTATGCTCAGGCAAAAAAAGACAGAAACACACAACAAATCATTCGTGCATTATTGTATCAGTCCAAAATAGTACTAATTACTTCGGATGATGATGATGTGGAATTGCAAATTGTTGGGAATTTTGAAAAAGAAATTTCTGAAGCTAAAGGAATAGAAAAATCTGTTTTACAATCTGTATTGGCAGAAATGTATTTTAATTATTATCAGCAAAATCAATGGACAATCAATGAAAGAACCGAAATTTCTGAAAATAATAGTACAGACTTCCGTTTTTGGACAGAAAATATTTTTCAACAAAAAATTACAGAACTTTATTTGCAATCCATTGAAAATCAAAAACTGTTACAAAAAGAACCAATTGCCAATTGGAATTATATTTTGAATAAAGTCAAAGAAACCGAAAATTTACGTCCGACTTTGTATGATTTATTAGCACATCGGGCGATTGA
>JAQVDG010000381.1 GCA_028698395.1 Weeksellaceae bacterium | reverse complement strand
ATGATTTATGGTATCAGCTTCCGGCAGGGCTTTTATATACAAATATGTTTTTCCATTTAAAAGGGTATCTTTTTTGAGTGTGGTACGAAACCCTTTTGATTGCAGTATGTTTAATAACGTGGGCAATGCACCCCGGATAAAAGATAAATTGGAAGGTTTTAATTTTTCTTTTGGAGTTATAGTCCGCGAAACTTCTTTTAGGCTGTATACATCGAATATTAACGAATCTCCGTCGTAGAAATGGTGGATTACTGCATTTACATTAAAAATAGGATGCCGAAATGCGGATTCTAGGAACACTTGATAGCCCCCTATCTTTTCTTCTTTATCGTCTTTTTTGAAAACAAAATTTTGGGCGTTTTTTATAAATAATGTGTCTTTTTCTGTCATCCCCTGGACGGTAAGTTGATCGATATGAAAAGCTATGACAGGATGTTTGGTTAGGTTTTGAACGGTTGCTTCTATGGTGTTGTTTTGTGCATTAACGCCTGATATGGATAGGGTGAGCAGGACGATGGGTAAAAAAAATTTCGTTTTCATGTTTATTTTTAATTTCTTGTTTTACAAAGTTATCATTCCAAGGTTGTTGACTTTTAGAAAAATTTACCTCACAAACGTACATAACAATTCTAATATTTCAAAACAAGTAACAAAAATATCAATATGCTTTGTTACTCTGCCGTGTAATGGCAGAAGGGGTGTTTTATTTTATTTGTCCCTTCAAAAATTGCCGACGCAAATCTTCATCGAATTTTTCTATGGCATACCGCAGCATGGTCCTGGGCATCTCGGCGTAATGTTTCAGCAAAAAAGCCATTGCTGCTTCTTTGTCCCTTTTTCCAACTTCTCTGAGCATTCATCCCACCGCCTTATGAATCAAGTCGTGATGATGATGCAGCAATATTTCGGAAATTTTGAGCGTGTCGTCGAACTCGCCGCGACGAATAAAATACAACGTGGCAATAAGTGATGTTGTGCTTTTTCCTTACAAGCCTGTTCGTTTAATTCGGCAATTATGCGTTGAGAAAAATTGATTTTATTCATTCTTGGTCTTACCCTCGGCTGAAAAATTTCTTCTTGTTGCTTTCATAATGACCGCTAAATTAGTCATTTTTTTCAATACAATGAGTGGCGTTTTGGGGAATACTATATTCTCCTCAGGCAACCAAGACACAACTGACAAAACAACAAGTAATACCCGTCAAAGTAAACCTATAGGTTTCTTTTGTTAAACTATCATAAACTTATAGGTTTATTTTATCAAACCCATTATCTTTGTACTCACAATTGAAAAGGGAATTTATGCCTGAAGATAATATAATGGCTTTGTTCAATGAAAGACATAACTTCGGTCCAATTTATTATTCCAAACAAATTGGCAGCATTTATTTACAAGGGGGATATGGATATCAATATACTCAATATATTACTTTCAACATGGAGAAATGTAGATGATCTCTTTCAATTTTATGAAACCAACAAACGAATCATAGCCAATAGTACGATATCTTCCATTTTTTATTCTTGGGAAAATTTTTCGGAAGATATAATGCTCGACTTGGAACAATTGGAAGATTTTATAGATGATGTAGCCAATGGAAAAGTAAATTTAGACAACGCCTTTCATCCTCTTTCCAGAAAAGAAGAAAATGTAAAAATCCTCTCTCTTAGAAAACACAGATGTAAATGGTTAAGAATATATGCTATCCGAATCGACGAAAATTTATATGTAATCACGGGTGGAGCTATCAAAATAACCCAAAAAATGCAAGATCATATTGACACTCGTTATGAACTGACTCAACTCGATTATTCACGTCAATGGCTAAAAGATCAAGGGATTGAAACCGATGAAAGTTTTTATTGCTATTTTGATCTTTAAACCCAAACTCAAACTCAAACTCAAACTTAAGAAACAATGAAAACTAACAGAGAAAAATTTAATATAATAGCAACGTCTACCGACACGGAAATACTGAACGAAATTGCTTATCGCAAAGCCAACAGAGATTGGTTGCGAAAATCGAACCGCATTGCTGCAAAAGTTTTGGCTGCACTGAAGGAACAAAATATGAGTCAAAAGGACTTGGCAGATAAAATGAATGTTTCTCCTCAGTATGTCAACAAAATTGTGAAAGGGAACGAAAATCTTACCCTTGCAACCATTACCAAGCTCGAAAATCTGCTTCATATAATTATTTTGGCAGACACAGAAAAAGAGATTTATTCCGTAAGTGAGCCTTTAATTAGTTATGAAGCCGATGTTAAGGAACCTTCCTATATAACTGAATCTTATTATGGCGATGCAGTATGAGTACAAAAAAATTGCCCGTGGAATTTCGTTTAGACGAAATCAAAACAGAAGAATTTGCAATTATCGAAGAGGCTTTTGATGAACACAAAGAAAAATTAAGCTATTCTTTTACTACCAATTTTGCCATTTTAAAAGAGAGAAGGATTCTTTGTGATATTAGCTTCAAGTTTTTACAGGAGAATATTCCTTTTATCAAAATAAAGGTAGCTTGTATTTTTTATGTAAGCGAGAAATCGTGGAATAGTTGCATTGATAAGGAAAATAATCAAATTATTTTTCAAAAAAAATTTCTCGACCATTTGGTTGTTCTGACGCTTGGAACATTGCGAGGCGTGCTGCATGCTAAAACAGAAGGAACAAAATTTAACCGTTTTTTTGTCCCGACTATCAATGTTGCAGAGATAAATAAGGATATCAAAACATTTTCTTTTCAGCTTCAAAACAACACACAATAACATGATGATTTTCCCTAAAGTAGATTTTGTTTCTGCATTCACTTTCGTCGTACACATATATCTGTGACAATAAAACGAAAATACAGTCTCGCTAAGTTCAATAACGAGTCCCGACGATATATTCATTGAAAAGAAGTCCGCCCACGATGAGTGCAAGGCCTGTATAGGTTGTGGGATAAATGCTTTCGCCTAAAATCAAGTGAATTATAAAAAGCGACAGAAACG
>JAQVDG010000027.1 GCA_028698395.1 Weeksellaceae bacterium | reverse complement strand
TATTCCAAGCAAAATATTTATGAAAAGTAAGGTTATTCTTGCAAAGAAAGAGGCAGTCTAAAATTAGATTGCCTCTTTCAAGTTTTTATTATGAAAATTTAAATCATTTTTAGAATAAACTTCCTTTGAATTTTTTGACTTCCTCAATTAATTTTGGAACTATTTCAAAAGCATCCCCTACAATTCCGTAATCTGCTGATTTAAAGAAAGGTGCTTCTGCATCATTATTGATTACAACAATTGTTTTTGAACTGTTTACACCTGCTAAATGTTGAATCGCTCCGGAAATTCCGATTGCAATGTATAAATTGGGTGAAATAGCTTTTCCGGTTTGCCCTACATGTTCTTCGTGTGAACGCCAATTTACATCAGAAACCGGTTTGGAACAAGCAGTTGCAGCACCTAAAAGAGAAGCTAATTCTTCAATCATTCCCCAATTTTCAGGTCCTTTTAATCCGCGACCGCCGGAAACCACAATTTCAGCTTCTTTTAAGTCGATTTTGGAAGAAGAAGATTGCTCAGTTTTCAGAACTTTTAATTTAGAATCGGATTCACTTAGGTTTACCGTTGCTGTTTCTTCAGTTCCGGCAACCGGATTTTCTTTTGTTCCGAATGCATTTTGAAGTACGGTTAAAATCATCGCACCCTCATTTACTTGAATGGTTTCAATTCCTTTTCCTGAAAAAGCTTTTCGCTCAGCGGTAAAAGGAGAAACATTAGATGGAGCTGCGGTTAAATTTGTTACCAAAGTTGCATCGGTTTTCAATGCTAAAATCGGTGCAAAAGTGGAAGCGTCCAAAGTAGCGGGAAGCACAATGATATTCCCGTCTTTTAATTCTGCCAAAGCTTTGGCGTAAGTAGTCGGAGAGAATGTTTTTAAAACATCATTTGTGATTTTCAAAACTTTATTGGCTCCGTATTTATATAATAAATCGGATGATTCGTCTGCATTAATGGTAACAGCGGTTACGGTATCTCCGTTTTGTTCTGCAATTGATTTGGCATAAGAAACCGCTTCAAAAGCTGCTTTTTTAAATTTCCCTTCATGGGATTCTGCATATACTAAAATTGCCATTTTACTTTCTTTTTTGGGTTAAACTTGAGTGGTTTCTTAAATTACTTTTGCTTCTTCATGTAGTAATCTCACCAATTCTCCGACATTATCTTTGTCAATTAATTTCACATTTCCTCTTTCTTCCGGTTTTTGATAACCTACAACCGTCATTTTGGAGGCTGTTGCATCTGCTTCGACCACTTGCAATGGTTTGGTACGAGCCGACATGATTCCTCTCATATTTGGGATTTTTAATTCATTTTCAGGAACTAATCCATTTTGTCCGGCAATAACTACCGGAAAATCAGCAGCCAAAGTTTCGTGTCCACCGTCAATATCACGAACCGCTTCTACTGCATTTCCTTCTACTTTTAAGTTGGTACATCCGTTTATAAATGCATAATCCAATAAACCAGCGATTAACCCCGGCACTTCACCTCCATTGTAATCAATAGATTCACGTCCGGTTAAAATAATATCATAATTTCCATCTTTTGCCACTTTTGCAATTTGAGTAGCAACAGATAAACCGTCTCTTGCTTCGCCGTTTACCCGAATGGCATCGTTGGCTCCAATTGCTAAAGCTTTTCTCATAACGGGCTCAACCGAAGCATCGCCCACTGTAATTACAGTTACGCTTGCTCCTTGAGTTTCCTGCAATTGAACAGCACGAGTTAAACAAAATTCATCATGTGGATTGATGACGAACTGTACACCGTTTTTATCAAATGATTTACCATCTCCGGTAAAATTTATTTTGGCTGTAGTGTCGGGAACACTACTAATACAAACTAATATTTTCATTGTTAAATTTATTTTTTTGAATTGTATAACTTATTATAATATAGCGGTCAAAGTTAGTAAATAATTTATTATGCACGCATAGTATCCATACGATATTTATCACTTTTTCTTCAATTCTTTTTTCTCTTTTTTAATTTGCTGATTGAAAACATAGGTAACAATCCAAATACTTACTTCATAGAGTAATAATAAAGGTAGAGCTGCAATCAACATACTCATAATGTCGGCAGGTGTAATGATGGCTGCGATTACTAAAATTACTACAATAGCGTGTTTTCGATACGTTTTTAAAAAATGAGGAGTTAAGATTCCGGTTTTAGCTAAGAAGTAAGCAAAAACGGGAAATAAAAATACAATTCCCATTCCCAAAAGAGTCTGAACAAACAAGGAAGTATAAGAGGATAAAGTCCATTCGTTTGAAACGCCAAAAGGATTATAACTAAATAAAAACTGTATAGAAAACGGAAGTAATAAATAATAGCTGAACAATACGCCCAATAAAAAGAAAAAACTGACTGCAAAGACGGTTCCGTTGGCGTGTTTTTTTTCATTGAGATTCAATCCCGGCTTTAGAAATCGCCAAATTTCCCAAACTACATAAGGAATGGCTAAAATTAAACCACAAATTAAAATGGCATAAATCTGGGAAATTATTTGTCCGGAAGGCACTAAATTTTTCAGTTCATTAGCATAATTAAATTCATTGGAATAAATTGGATTCATTCCTACAAATTCGGCAAAAGAATTTAAGGCTTTATAAGTAGCAAACTCGGAATGTAAAGGAGCCATAATAAAATGACTGCTTATATAACCCCAAAATATGGCACAAAGAACCGCTCCTGCCAAAATCCCAATAAAAGAACGAATAATATGACTTCTTAATTCAAAAATATGTCCTAAAAAAGACATTTCTTTTTCTTTGTTTTCTTCCATTAAATTTCGATTCCTTGTTTAATAAGCGTGTGCAAGTCTAAAATCCCAAAATAATTTCCATCTCGATCCAACACCACTAATTGTCCAATATCATAATCTCTTAATTTATGAAAAGCATCCACTGCCTTTTCATTTTTATATATCATTTTCGGATTAGGCGTAAACATCTCATTTGCTGTTAAATTCTGTAATCTTCCTTTGTGTTTTTGAAATAATCTCCTCAAGTCTCCATCGGTTATTACTCCTAAGATTTTATCATTTTCATCCATCACCACCGTAATCCCGTTTCGTCCGGAAGTTAAAGAATCAATAACCTCATAAATAGTAGAATTAGCTTTCACAAAAGGACGTTGGAAAGTATCCATAACATCTTCTACACTCCACAAAAGTCGTTTTCCCAAAGCCCCTCCCGGATGAAATTTCGCAAAATCATCTCCATTAAAATTCCGCATTTGCATCAATGCTATCGCCAAAGCATCGCCCATCACTAATTGAGCGGTTGTGCTGGAAGTTGGAGCTAAATTATTAGGACAAGCTTCTTTTGAAATGGTAATATCCAAAACAACATCAGAATATTTTGCCAAATCCGACTGACTATTTCCTGTAATCCCAATTAAAGCCGATGCTGTTTTCTTTAAAATTGGAGCTAAATCTTTTATTTCTTGACTATTTCCACTTTTAGAAATACAAATTACCACATCTTCTTCCGCCACCAATCCTAAATCACCATGAATGGCTTCTGCCGCATGTAGAAACTGGCTTTTTGTTCCGGTTGAATTAAAAGTCGCGACAATTTTAGTTGCAATATGTGCACTTTTGCCAATTCCTGCTACGACTACTTTTCCTTTTGTGGAATAGAGTAATTGAACTGCTTTTGCAAAATTATCATCTAAACTTTGAGCAATCTGCGAAAGTTCAGTAATTTCGTCCTGAAAAACGCCTTTTGCTATTTTTATTAAGTCTTGATTTTTCAAATTCAAATTTTTTTTGTGTGTAATATAATATATTTTTGTACTTTTAGGTTTTCCTAAACTAAAAACAAATCAGTTTTCTTGAATGAGAATTGAATTGTCAAATATATGAACTTTGAAAAGTAGAAAAAATTTAAAAACAGTCTTTTTGTTAAGATGAGTAATTCTGATAAACTAACTTCCAGCCTGAAAAAGTATTTTGGGTTTACCCAATTTAAAGGAGAGCAGGAAGCCATTATTCAAAGTCTTCTAAATGGAGAAGACGTTTTCGTACTGATGCCGACCGGTGGAGGTAAATCTTTGTGTTACCAATTACCTGCCCTGATTTCAGAAGGAGTCGCAATCATTGTATCGCCATTGATTGCTTTAATGAAGAATCAAGTAGATGCGCTTCGCGGTGTTTCAACCGACGAAGATGTAGCCCACGTTTTAAATTCATCATTAAATAAAACACAAACCCGTAAAGTCATGGACGATATTAGGCGAGGCGTAACCAAAATGCTTTATGTCGCTCCGGAATCTTTGACAAAAGATGAATATATTGACTTCTTTAAAACTGTAAAAATATCTTTTTTCGCTATTGATGAGGCACATTGTATCTCCGAATGGGGACACGATTTTCGTCCGGAATATCGAAATCTTAAAAATATTATTAATAAAATCGGGACAGCTCCGGTAATTGCTCTTACCGCAACAGCAACACCAAAAGTTCAGGAAGATATTCAGAAAACTTTGGGTATGCAAAACTCAAAAGTGTATAAAGCCTCTTTCAATCGTCCTAATCTATTTTATGAAGTTCGTCCTAAAATTAATCAGGACAAAGAAATCATACGATTTATTGCTCAACACAAAGGAAAATCCGGTGTAATTTATTGTTTGAGTCGTAAGAAAGTAGAAGAATTTTCACAATTACTTCAGGTAAACGGTATAAAAGCAATTCCTTATCACGCCGGATTGGATACTAAAACACGAGGCAAACACCAAGATATGTTTTTAATGGAGGAAGCGGATATTGTAGTTGCTACAATTGCTTTTGGAATGGGGATTGATAAGCCGGACGTTCGTTTTGTTATTCATTATGATATGCCCAAAAGTCTGGAAAGTTATTATCAGGAAACCGGTCGAGCCGGTCGTGATGGTGGAGAAGGACATTGCTTAGCATTTTATGATTACAAAGACATTGAAAAATTAGAAAAGTTTTTAGCCGGAAAACCGGTAGCCGAAAGGGAAGTTGGGCTACAGCTTTTAGGTGAAATCGTTGCCTATTCCGAAACATCCATGTCACGCAGAAAATTTCTTTTGCATTATTTTGGAGAAGAATTTGACGAAATAAACGGCCCGGGAGCAAATATGGATGACAATATGCAAAATCCCAAGAAGATGGTCGATGCTCGGGAAGATGCTCATTTGGTGTTGAAAATCGTAAAAAAAACAAAAGAATTTTTGAAAATGAACGATTTGGTCAATGTCATCGTTGGCAAGGAAAGTTCAATTACAAAATCTTATAATTTAAATTCTGAAGGTTTTTTTGGAGAAGGAAACCATAAAGAAGATTTTTATTGGAAGAGCGTAATCCGACAATTAATTGTCCGAGATTATTTGAAAAAGGAAATTGAAACCTATGGTGTATTAAAATTATCACCAAAAGGCATTGAATTTATTGAAAATCCAGAAGAATTTTTAATTGTTGAAGATGTTGATTTCAAACGGCTTCTGACTGAATCGGCTTCAGAACCAATACAGTCAGCTCCTACAGCATTTGATGATGTTTTATTGAAACATTTAAAAGATTTACGGAAAAAGATTGCAAAACAACATAATATACCGCCTTTTGCTGTTTTCCAAGACCCAAGTTTGGACGATATGACTTTGCAATATCCTATTACCTTAAAAGAATTGACTTATGTTTTTGGTGTAGGAGAAGGAAAAGCCAATAAATTCGGAAAGCCATTTGTGGATTTCATTGCACGCTATGTAGAAGAAAATGATATTATCCGTCCGGAAGAAATGATTATCAAAGGGGTTGCCGATAAATCAAATCATAAAGTTTACATCATTCAAAGTGTAGATAGGAAATTAAATCTGGACGATATGGCAGAAGGGAAGGGATTAAGCATGGAAGAACTTCTTTCCGAAATGGAAAGCATTGTTTATCAGGGAACTAAATTGAATATTTCCTATTATATTGATGAGGTGTTAGATGAAGAACAACAAGAAGAAATTCATGATTTCTTAATGGAAGCAGAAAATGATTCCATGACTACTTTATTGGAAGAATTTGGCGATGATTATGAAGAAGAAGAATTACGCCTGATGCGAATTAAGTTTATCAATGATGTAGCAAATTAATCAAGAACAAACTAATTTGAAAATGAAAACACTCAAGAAGAACTTATTTTCTTGAAAACTAAGTAGTTTAGTATTAATGAGTTTAGAGAATAAATTAAGCCATTTCAAATTTCCAAATTAAAAAAATATATGAATAATAAAGTCTTATTAATGATTCTGGACGGTTGGGGAATCAATCCGAATCCGGAAGTTTCTGCCATTGCAAAAGCCAATACTCCTTTTATTGACAGTTGTTTTGAAAAATACCCTAATTCCACTTTGATTACATACGGTCGGGATGTTGGTTTGCCATTGGGTCAAATGGGAAATTCAGAAGTTGGACACATGAATTTGGGAGCCGGACGAGTCGTTTATCAGAATTTAGTCCGAATCAATATGGCAACTGAAAATAAAACATTTTTAAATGAAGAAGTTTTAACCTCAGCTTTTGAGTATGCACAAAAAAACAATAAAAAAATCCATTTTATCGGATTGCTTTCCAATGGCGGCGTTCATTCGCATATTCATCATTTATTCGGTTTATTGGAAGCAACTCAAGAATTTGGAATCAAAGACAAGGTTTATGTTCACGCTTTTACCGATGGTCGGGATTGTGACCCACACAGCGGAAAGGAATTTATTGCTGAGCTTCTACAAAAAATAGAAAATTCCAATACAAAATTAGCTTCTGTTGTTGGGCGTTATTATGCTATGGATCGTGATAAACGCTGGGAAAGAATCAAAGTAGCCTATGATTTATTAGTCAAAGGAATCGGAAAAGAAAGTAAAAATCCGATAGAAAGCTTAGATGAATCCTACAAAGAAGGAATCAGCGACGAATTCTTAAAGCCTATTTTGATTGACAAAAACGGAACAATTGAAGAAGGCGATGTCGTAATTAATTACAATTTCAGAACCGACAGAGGAAGAGAAATTACTAAAGTTTTGACGCAAGAAGATTTCCGAGAATATGATATGATTAAATTAAAGCTTCATTATGTTACACTTACTAATTACGATAAAACTTTTAAAGATGTTCAGGTGGTGTATGATGAAGAAATTTTACATAATACCTTAGGCGAAGTATTGGAAAACTACGGAAAAACTCAAATCCGAATTGCTGAAACCGAAAAATATCCACATGTTACTTTTTTCTTTTCCGGTGGTCGGGAAAAAGAATTCATAGGTGAAAAACGGATTTTATGTCCGTCACCCAAAGACGTTCCAACCTACGATTTAAAACCGGAAATGTCAGCTCATGCAATTACAGAAAACATAATTTCAGAAATCAACCAACAATCCGCAGATTTTATTTGCCTGAATTTTGCTAATACTGATATGGTTGGGCATACTGGAGTTTTTGAAGCCGCCGTAAAAGCTGCCGAAACCGTAGATCAATGCACAGAAAAAATCGTAAAATCTGCCTTAGAAAATAATTATTCAACTCTCATTTTGGCTGATCATGGAAATTCGGACAATATGATTAATCCGGACGGTTCGCCCAACACACAACACAGTATGAATTTAGTTCCATTTATTCTGATTCAAAAAGAAAATAATTATAAGGTGAAAAACGGTAAATTAGGTGATGTGGCACCAACTATTTTAAAATTGATGAACATTCCTCTTCCAACAGAAATGAACGGCAACTGCTTATTAGAGAATTAAAATTCTTACTTTTGCTCAATTATTAATTCGCCGAACATGAAAAGTTATATTATTGCGGTTGATTTCGACGGGACAATTGTAGAAGACGCCTATCCGAAAATTGGAAAACCTATGATTTTCGCTTTTGATTCTTTAAAACATTTACAATCCAAAGGTCATCGGTTAATTTTATGGACTTATCGCAATGGAAAGCCATTAGAAGAAGCAGTAGAATTCTGTCGTCAAAACGGAATAGAATTTTATGCAGTAAATTCCAGTTTTGAAGAAGAGGAGTTTGAAGAAGAAAACCAAAGCCGAAAAATCAATGCCGATATTTTTATTGATGACCGGAATCTTGGCGGATTTCCCGGATGGGGCGAAACAGTTCAAATCATTGAAAAGAAAATAGAATTTTCCATAACAGAAAACGGTGTTCAAAGAAGAAAAAAGAAAAAAAGAGGATTTTTTGGCTTATGATTCATTTAAAAACAAAAGAAGAATTAGAATTAATGTACCTGAGTGCCCAATTGGTTTCCAAAACTTTAGGAATGGTTGCCAAAGAAATTAAACCGGGCGTAAACACACTCAAAATCGATAAATTAGCACACGACTTCATCAAAGATCATGGTGGAGAACCGGCTTTTTTAGGTTACGGCGGCTTCCCAAATTCACTTTGTATGTCACCCAACGAACAAGTGGTTCATGGAATTCCAAATAAAGAACCTTTGAAAGAAGGAGATATTATTTCAGTTGATTGCGGCGTTTATATGAACGGTTTTGTTGGTGATCATGCTTATACTTTTGAAGTAGGAGAAGTCAGTAAAGAGGTCAAAAAGCTTTTAAAAATCACCAAAGAAGCTTTATATAAAGGTATTGAACAAGTTTTACCCGGAAACCGAGTAGGAGATATCGGTTATACCATTCAGACTTATTGCGAAAAAGAAGGTTACGGCGTTGTAAAAGAATTAGTTGGGCATGGATTAGGACGAGAAATGCACGAAGAACCGCAAGTTCCAAATTACGGGCGAAGAGGTTCAGGAAAAGTTTTGAAAGAAGGTATTGCATTAGCAATTGAACCCATGATTAATTTAGGAACCGACAAAGTGCGTTTCCATAAAGACGGTTGGACGGTAACTACTCGCGACAACAAACCTTCTGCTCATTTTGAACACGATGTTGCCATTATTGACGGAAAACCCACTTTACTTTCTACTTTTAAATATGTATATGATGCTTTGGGAATTAAATCCGACGAAGAAAAACCATTTCTTTATAAAAAATAAAACAAATGTTCCGATTTTTTAAATCCTCAATGTACGCACTGGAAGGGCTTTGGTTTGGTCTTAGAACGGAACGGAATGTACAAATTTGGTTCGGTGTACTCTTTTTGAATCTTGCAATGGCTTTTTGGTTAGATATTTCCAAAATAGAATGGCTTTTTGTATTAAGCGTTACTTTTACAATAGGAATTTCCGAATACATGAATACAGCTATTGAAGCATTAGCCGACCGGGTAAGTCAAGAAAGAGAAGAAGCGATTAAGCGAGTGAAGGATTTGGCTGCAGCAGCTACTTTTTGTGCTTCTACCCTGACTTTTATTGTAAGTGCAGTTATTTATATTCCAAAAATCATAGAGAAATTTGAAATTTCTATTTAAAAAAATAATTAATTTTTTTCCACGAAAATGGTTAATACGAATGAGTCTATTGGCTCAACCTTTTTTAATCTGGTTCTATAAAGGTAATCGGTTTACCGACCCGATTGACGGAAAGTCATACCGGAAATTCCTTCCTTACGGTTATGAAAAACAACGACAAAATGTCCTTTCACCCGGAACGCTTTCATTAGAACGACACCGTCTGATGTGGTTATTTTTACAAAAAGAAACGGATTTTTTTTCAGCTCAATTAAACGTATTGCATATTGCTCCCGAACAATCTTTTTATAAACGATTCAGAAAATTGAAAAACCTGAATTATACGACTTGTGATTTAAATTCTCCTCTTGCAGATGTAAAAGCTGATATTCAGAATTTACCGTTTGAAGACCATACTTTTGATGTAATTTTCTGCAACCATGTTTTGGAACATGTGAAGGACGATAAAAAAGCTTTGAAAGAATTATTCCGAGTAATGAAACCGGGCGGTTGGGGAATTTTTCAAGTACCAATCCGGTACCAATTAAAAAAGACTTTTGAAGACTCAACAATCACCGACCGCAAAGAAAGAATTGAGAAGTTTGGGCAATATGACCACGTAAGAGTTTACGGAACAGATTACTACGAAATATTAGCATCGGTTAATTTTAAAGTAGAAAAAGTTAATTTATCTGAAAAACTAACTGACGAAGAAATCAAACGATTTGCATTGGAGAAAAATGAAATTTTACCGGTAGTGCGAAAAATAATTTAAAAAAATGCTAAATATTGAACGATTAAATTTCCACTACGTTCCTGAAAAAAGAATTCTTTCGGATGTGAATTTTACTGTAGAAAAAGGTGAAATTATAAGTATTCTGGGAGAAAGTGGAAGTGGGAAATCAACACTCTTGCGGTTAATTTATGGATTGGAAGATGCTGTTTCAGGTGAAATTTCTTATAAAAACAAAAAAATCAAAGGGCCGCGTTTTAATTTAATTCCGGGGCATCCGGAAATGAAATTAGTTCCTCAAGAGTTTGATTTATTAGATTCTATCCGCGTGATAGAAAACGTTGGAAAATATTTGAGCAATTTTAATCTTCCATTAAAAGAAAAAAACAGTTCAACTGCACTAAAAACCGTTTTCATGTTGGACTATAAAGATGAATTTCCGTCGGATTTAAGTGGTGGACAACGTCAGAGAGTTTCGATTGCGAGAGCTTTGGCGGCACATCCTAAGGTACTTTTATTGGATGAGCCTTATAGTCATTTGGATCAGGCTTTGAAATTTAAAATCCGGAGAAGTTTGTGGAAGTGGGCTAAGAAAAACAATTGTATGGTGATTTTAACCACGCATGATGTGTATGATGCTTTAGGATTTTCTGATAAAATTATAGTGTTGAAAGAAGGAAGAATTATCCAAAACGACACTCCGGAAAATTTAATAAATTTTCCAAAAAACGAATACATAGCCAGTATTTTAGGAAATTATTCGCTCTTAACTCAACGTCAAATGAGAGAACTTTTTGAAATTGAAATTCCCAATCGAAAACGTGCTGTAATTTACCCGAATGAAGTTAAAATTGATACTTCCGGAACGGAATTTATAATCAAAGAAGTTCGTTTTCGAGGAGAAAATTATTGGGTAGAAGCACAACGAGAAGGTGTAATTCTTCAATTTCACACACCTCAAAAGCCTGAAAAAGAGTTGATTTCGCTTACAATTACCCACTATCATTTGATTTCTTAAAATTTCAAGTCAATTCAAAAAATTTTCCGGCTAAAGGTCGAATAACTCCTTTCAATTCCAAATTGACCAAAGTAGAATTTAAACGGAAAACGGGTAAAGAAAGTTCCAAAGCCATTTCATCAATTTGTTTTCGTCCTTTTGATTTCAAATAGTCGTAAATGAGTTGTTCATTCGGTTCTAAATCAATAAAAAGTTCTCTTTGTTTAGGAAGTGACTGAACTTTTAAATTGAAATAATCCAATAAATCTTCTGCATTTCTAAGCATATAAGCTTGGTGAGATTGAATAAGATAATTACAGCCCAGACTGAATTTATCTTTAATTCTGCCGGGAACAGCAAAAACTTCCCGATTATAGGAATTAGCATACGTTGCGGTGATTAAAGAACCTCCTTTTTTATCTGATTCCACAATGATGACGGCATCGCTTAATCCGGCAATAATTCGATTTCTCAATATAAAATTCCGTGGTTCTATAGCGTGAAAACTTGAGTATTCGGTTACTAAAGCTCCGTTTTGAGTGATTTCACGTGCTTCTTTTGTATGGCTTGCCGGAGAAACCCGATTCAGACTATGCGCTAAAACTGCAGTATTGACAATGTCTTTTTCCAAACAATTCCGATGTGCTTCAATATCGCACCCAAAAGCAAGTCCACTGATAATGCTCAAATTTTGTCCGGAAAGCTTTTCAATAAATTCCCGAATGAATTCTTTTCCATAATTTGTAATTTTTCGAGTTCCAACTACGGCAATATGTAGTTTTTTGTCAAACTCATAATTTCCTTTTTTAAATAGAATCAAAGGAGAATCAGAACATTCTTTGAGTTTTTGTGGGTATTTTTCCGAATCAATTGTTAAAATCTGAATGTCGGATTTTTGACAAAATTCAATTTCTTTCTCCGCTAATTCCAGAAATTCCGAAGATAAAAAATGTGAAATAATTTTTTGATTAAAGGAAAAAAGTTCGTTTAATTCCTTTTCGGACAACTCCCATAATTCTTTTACATTCAAAGATTTATGTATCTTTCTTTGATTGATAACACCAATTCCGGGAACATAAGTAGTGGCTAAAAGATATTTGAGTTGAGAGGTATTCATTCCACTAAATTACTAAACTTTTTTGGAGTGAAGTAAATCCGACCAAAATTCTTTTGAAAACAACAACTTACTTATATTAATTTTAAGAGTTTTAAAATCAAGTGTTTTTCAATCAATTAATAATTAATTTTATCTTTGTGATGAAATTAAAAAAACTATTGTTCTCTATGACAATAATCTTTGGTCTTTATATAGCACAAGGACAGATTATCAATCCAAAAGACAAAATCAAAGACAAAACAACTAATAAAACCAATCAAAAAATTGACGAAGGCATTGATGCCGGTATTAATGCTATTGAAGACGGTATAGGGTCTATCTTTAAGAAGAAAGACAAAAAAGAGAAAAAAGAGAAAAAGTCAAATACTAAATCTTCAACCGGAAATTCAAAAAATAACTCAAATAGTGATGACACTGATTTCTCTGAGTACAAAGGCTCAACCTTTATCCCGGGGAAAGATGTTTTGTATTTTGATAATTTCTCTACTGCCAATTTAAACGATGGTCCTGGTAATTGGTGGACGATTTCCGAGGATGGTAAGATTGGACCTTCAATCGTTACACTGGGTGGTTCATCTGACAATTGGCTCAGATTCATGGAAGACGGCTATTATTATCCAAATGATATGGACGCTTTACCTGAAGATGTAACCGTGGAATTTGATGCTTATGCAGATGAAAGCATGCTTAATGAGACCCATATGGGATTTGTATTTCAGTTTTTTGGAAATAAGAACAGAAAAGAATTAATTAATGATTGGGGAATTTTTTCATTTTTCACGAATCATGAACCTACAGTACAGATTGATATCCATCCCCATCCCAACAATAATAAGGGAACTGCATTTTTAACAATTTCCAAAAAGGATAATAGTACCGATAGCC
>JAQVDG010000380.1 GCA_028698395.1 Weeksellaceae bacterium | reverse complement strand
ATGATAAAATACTAAATAAAATAACAGCTTTTCTCATTTGTTCCGGACGAATATCACCGGAAGCAACGGCACGTTTTTCTCCGATTCGTTCGGCATCAGTTCCTCGAATTCCATCACCGTAATCGTTGGCGTAATTCGATAAAATCTGTAAAAATAAAGTGGTGAGTACGGCTAATATAAAAATCATCCAATTCCAGTGTCCTTCTGACAAAGCAATCAATGAACCCAATAAAATACCGCTTACAGATAAAGGTAAAGTTCGCAAACGAGCGGCGTGAATCCAATGTTTCATAAAGGCAAATTTACTGTATTTTTTAGCATTTGACTTTGCTCTGTAATTAATTCATTTGGCTAAAACTGACAATTTTTACATAAAAAAAGAAGCTGTCTTAAACCAAGACAACTTCTTTATTTTTTTTTACTGCTGTTTTTTATTAAGCGAGTGTTACGTTTACAGCATTCGGCCCTTTTTTTCCGTCTTCTACACTGTAATTTACTTTGTCTCCTTCACGAACTTTGTCTCTTAATCCACTGATGTGAACAAATACATCTTTGCTTCCATCGTCTGGTGTAATAAATCCAAAACCTTTTGTTTCGTTGAAGAATTTTACTGTTCCTTCTTGCATTGTTTATAAAATATTTAATTAATACTATTAAGGGCTACTTAAAAAGCAAAGACTGAACAGTGAATAAAACAAAGTTAAATAACCAACTCAGAATGAGCAATGGCAGAAGCCGTTTTTAATAAATTAGTGCAAAGATAGTTCTTTATTTTTATATTGGATTGTTTTTATGATGAATTTCGATAAAATCCTGAAAAATAACCTCATTTTGAAACTTTTCTAAATAATTTAAAAAGTAAATCTAAAAAAAGTAATTATTTAGAATAGAGCTTTCAGAATGAAAACAAACTAATCTTAGGTAGAATTTCAAAAAAGATTTATATAAAATTAAGCGTTATTAATTCTCTATAAACCAAAATCTCTTGCTTTTTTGGAAGTTTTCTGTGGATTCCAGTTGTCTTTGTAAGAATCATAAAAGATTAATTCGTCAATATAAGCGATGGTTCGGACTATTCGCAAATAATAACCCATATAAATCGGATAAAGAGGAATGTAAATTATTTTTTTTAAAAACTCTTTTTGTTCTTTTGATACGCTTAAAGCAAAAATATAGATTACAAAAGAAATAGCAGTGTAAATTGTATATTTAAAAGGTATCCATATAATTAAGAATTCCGGGATTTCAATTAGGATTTTTATCATATAGAAAATCCATAAAAAATCTAATACTAATCCAAAAAAAACATTTTCAAAGAAGGATAAAAAATTGGCTCGCCGGAAGTTTTTGTTAGGATACCAAACATCCCGGTGTTTCCGAATTCTGAAACGAACAAGAGAACGCGACCAACGAAGTCTTTGCTTGGTTAAAGCTTTCCAGGTCGTGGGTACGTGAGTTCGACAAACAGCCTCCTCCTCAAAAACAATATTATAATCGATTTTCCGAATTTTTACGGTTATATCTCCATCTAAACCAGGTCCTATATCCCAACCGCCTACTCTTTCCAAAACTTCCCGAGGAAATGCACCAAAAGCTCCGGATACAATTTTGTACAAACCTAATTGTGAAAGTACTATTCGGGAAGTTGAAATGGATTTTGCATATTCAATGTATTGCATTGTGGTCGTCAATGATTGGGCTTGATTTCGTACAATTAAATTTCCACCAACTGCTCCTACTCGTTCAAATCGATAAAAAGGAATTAATATTTTCTCGATGGCTCTAGGTTCTAATGAAGAATCAGCATCTAAATGTACAATGTATTTTCCGGAAGAATAGTGCAATCCCAAATTTGCAGCAGAAGCTTTTCCTCCTCTTTCCTCTGTTCGTAAAAACCGTCCAATTTTTCCGGATTTTTCAAAAGAACGACCTATTAAAGGTGTATCATCCGTAGAGCCATCATCCACTACGTTTAATTCCAAATTTTTATAGGTTTGATTTCCAATGGATTCTATTAGTTTATACAAATGCTTTCCTTCGTTATGTCCGGGTACTAAAACTGTAACCAAAGGATTTTCCAAATGCAACATTTGTCTTGCTTTGTGCCATTCTGAACGGGACATTCTCCGGCGAATACGACTCCAAGCCAGAACAATACCTTCTAAAATAATAAAGCGGGGAATTTCTAAAACAAAAATGAACCATCCCCATTTAAAGATAGTACGCCAGTCCAATTCCAGCCATAAAAGAAAATATTTATCCCAAATTTCATTCACTTCTTTGACTCAATCCTGCTAAAATTCCTGATTCTGTAAGTTCATATTCATAAATTTTCTGAATATGAAGTTCATTTGCCTCTTGTTCTGTTCCACAAGATATACATTTTACACTAATCGGTGGATTTTGAAATTTATGGTTACATCTTGGATTTCCACAATAAAATAATTTTCCCGGTGTGTCGTAATCTACTCCTTTATTTTTTAATGTGGTTTTGCATTTTGGGCAAATTAAATGCCCGTTGTAATTAAAATCTTCTTCACTCGCTACTGTGGCACATCGAAAATGGTGAATAATATCCCGTACTTTTAAATCATGATAACCACATTTTGGACAGGTTTCTCTAAAACTTAAAAAGGCACTGCTACAATGGTGGCACAAATAACTAGTATCCACGTACTCCCGTGTTAACCAATTCTTATCGTAAGCCCTTTGCATTAAATTCCTTGCCAAAATAAATGCTTGTTTATAGTTTGGGAAATGAATTTCAATACGCGGATAACTATATCCCGCCAAAGAAAAAGCATTCATACAAGGTTTTATAGTGCGATTCCGGGAATAATAAAAGTCAAAAACTTTTTGAAATGTAAATTGTTTTTCTGAACGGTATTTTAACCGATCTCGCTCTCCGGAATATTGAGTTATAAACGTGTTTACTCTGTTGATTAATGGAGTTTTCTCCATAAAATGTTCCATTTGAATATAGCCATCGAAAATAGCTCCCATAAATTCAATTATGGGTTCATAGTTTTTTTCAAATTCTTTC
>JAQVDG010000379.1 GCA_028698395.1 Weeksellaceae bacterium | reverse complement strand
GTTCTTCAACAAAACAAACCAATTTCTGTAGTGGAAATCGACACCGAATCAGTACAGTATTTGAATAAACACTATCCGGAACTTACGGTTTATGCAGAGGATTTTTTGAAAATGGATTTAAACCAAAAATTCAAAGAATCCATTGCTGTTTTAGGGAATTTTCCATACAATATTTCTTCTCAGATAGTTTTTAAAGTTATTGAAAATCGTACTCAGATTCCGTAATTAGTCGGAATGTTTCAAAAAGAAGTAGCCGAACGAATTTGCTCAAAAGAAGGCTCAAAAGTATATGGGATTTTATCGGTTTTGACACAAGCTTATTACAAAGCGGAGTATTTATTTACCGTTTCAGAAAATGTGTTTAATCCGCCACCCAAAGTGAAATCAGGTGTTTTACGATTGAGTCGTTACCGGGAAACCTTGGATGTGGATGAAAAAGTGTTTTTTCAATTGGTTAAAACTGCTTTTAATCAACGTAGAAAAACTTTGCGAAACGCACTGAAAAGTTTGAATACAATCCCAAAGGAGTTTGACGATAATTTACTTAACTTGCGGGCAGAACAACTAACAGTTGAACAATTTATTGAGTTAACACAAAAAATTACAGTATGCAATTAAAAATCGACAAAGAATTCCTTGCGGCTTTATCCGAAAGCATCAAAGAACAAAATTCCAAGCAAATTCTGGGAGTTTTGGACGATATGCACCCTGCGGATATTGCTGAATTTTTACCTGAATTAGAGGTAGAGGAACAGTCGTATTTAATTTCTTTGTTTGAAAATGAAGTAGCGGCCGCTGTGATTTTGGAGTTGGAAGAAGAAGACCGTAAACGTTTACTTCAACTGCTTTCACCTAAAGAAATTGCAGAAGGTTTCATTATAGAAATGGATACTGACGATGCGGTGGATGTAATCGGAGAGCTTTCAGAAGTTAAGCAAGATGAGGTTATTGCTCAATTAGAAGACAAAGAACACGCACAGGATATTGTGGATTTATTGCGTTATGATGATGACACAGCCGGTGGTTTGATGCGTAAAGAGTTTGTTAGTGTAAATGAGAATTGGAATGCACTCCGGGCTTTGCGGCAAATGTTGAGACAAGCCGAGGAAATGAAAGAAGTATATTCGATTTATGTGGTGGATGATGATAATGTTCTTTTGGGAATTCTAAGTTTAAAAAAACTATTGACAATCTCATCTACAACTCCTTTGGGCGAAGTCTATGATGAAAAAGTTCGTTATGTAAAAGTGACCGAGAAAGATGTGGATGTAGCCAATCAAATTCAAAAATATGACTTGATGGAAATTCCTGTCGTAGATGAATTAAAGCGATTACAAGGTGTTATTACGGTAGATGATGTGATTGATGTTTTGCGGGAAGAAGCGGATGAAAATTACCAATTAGCAGCAGGGATTACTCGGAATGTAGATGCAAGTGATACTATTCTGACATTAACAAAAGCACGTTTGCCATGGCTTTTAATCGGAATGTTTGGAGGTTTGGGAGCAGCGAGTATTATTCATGGATTTGAAGAAACATTGGCAACTTATACCGCCTTAATTTTATTTATTCCTCTGATTCAATCCACAGCCGGAAATGTTGGAATTCAATCTTCGGCTATTGTAGTGCAAGGATTGGCAAATGGTAGCATTAAAGGAAAAATATTAAATCGTTTGATAAAAGAATTTTTCTTAGGCTTGCTAAATGGTGTTGGAATTGCTTTGATTGTATTGATAATCAGTCATTTCTTTTTTCATACATCCTATTTAATTTCTTTAACTATTGTAACGGCTTTGATTACAGTGATTGTCAATGCGGCAGTAATTGGAACTTTTGTTCCGATTTTTTTAAGTAATCGGGGCATTGACCCGGCAGTTTCTACCGGCCCGTTTATCACTACGAGTAACGACATTTTGGGAATATTCATTTATTTTATGATTGCTAAATTGATTTTAGGAATTTAATCTATCGGAAAATGAAAAAAACATACCGTTCCAAAGTTTCTTATTTGCTTCTGTTATTTATTTTTTTATTATTCTATCTGCCTTTAATTGTTGAAGCAACAGAAACAGGCTTTCATCGGAATTTAGTTTTTTCGTTTAGCTTGTTATTTGTAATTTATGCTTTGGTTTTACATCTTTTTTTCTTTACGATTTATACAATTGAAGACAATCAGTTAAAAATAAAATGTGGATTTTTCACGTACAAACCCATTCCGATTTCAGCAATTAAATCCATTTCCAAAACTCGAAGTATTTTAGCTTCTCCGGCAGCTTCTTTTGACCGGATTGAGATAAAATACGGAAAATGGGACGAGATTATTCTTTCTCCTCAAAATAAATATGAATTTGCGAAAGATTTATGTGCAATTAATCCGGAAATTCAAAATTTGATGAAATAAATGTTTCCTTAGCTTGAATTGATTAGTTTATAATAGATTAGGGTTTAGGTTTGACTCATTTTCAAAGCTTGATTCGGTGTGATTTTCGAAATTAAATAGGAGGGAAGTATCAGCACTAACATAGAAATAAGGATAACCGCACTGTTTAAAATGAGAACCTGACTGATTTCTAAATGAACCGGAACGGCAGATAAATAATAATTCTCAGCCGGTAGTGTGATGATTTTAAAATATTTTTGAATTAATAACAAACCGATTCCTAAAATATTTCCAACGATTAAACCCGGAATCATGATGAAAACGGCATAATAGATGAAAATCATACGAATTCTCCAGTTAGCTGCACCTAAGGTTTTGAGCAGTCCGATAGAATGTGTGCGTTCTAAAATCAGAATTAACAAAACCATAATCATATTGATGACAACAACAACCATCATAATGAATAAAATCACAAAAATATTGGTATCGAAAACTTCAATCCAATCGTTAATCTGGCTAAAAGAGCCCGAAGCAGATTGTGCATAAAGTTTATAATCAATAGATTCATTTACTTTTTGAGTAACAACAGTTAAATTCTCAATATCTTTTGTGAAAATTTCAAAACTTCCAACAGTTGCTTCGTCCCATTTATTCAGCCGTTGC
>JAQVDG010000026.1 GCA_028698395.1 Weeksellaceae bacterium | reverse complement strand
CGATAAGTTTTTCACTGTCTTTGGCAATGGGATACTTATCCAGGTACTGATGTTGCGTAATCATTGTGCAAATGTTGCTTGGTAATTAAAACCGACGGTCTGAACGATCTTTTCTTTTCAATTACAACTAGAAGCAAAGGTACAACAATTATAATCAACTACACCTCTCCTGTTTAGAAATAGGGTGAATGAGCAAACGCAAAGTAGGTATCGGCAGTTGAAAACATTGTTATTTTTTGTCATTTTAACATGTCGATTTGTAAAGAATACTTGTCATTTTAAAATCTTTACCTTACATTTGTACCCTAATTTTAAAAGTAACTATCATGAAAGCAAATTATTTATTTCCGAATCGGTTTAAAAAAATTGGTTGGTTTTTGTTTGTTCCTGGCGTACTGCTTGGGATATTATACCTGATGTATCCATCCGATATAAGTCTTTTTAACATGAATGTGCTCGTTATTGCTGAAGAAGAAATATTCAGCAATACTAATTTCCTCTCCATATCAGAGAATTATGTCCTGGACGAGATTGCAAGTATCCTACTAATTACCGGAGCATTACTTATTGCTTTTTCAAAAGAGAAATCCGAGGATGAATTCATCGCCAAAATCAGATTAGAATCGTTGGTTTGGGCAACTTATGTAAATTATGCAATTCTAATATTAGCAATAATGTTTGTATACGAAATGACATTCTTATGGGTCCTCGTATTTAACATGTTTACGCTTCTCATCTTTTTTCTCATTCGTTTCAACTGGGCTCTATATACATCCAAAAATCAAATAAGCGATGAAGAATAATATTAAAGTCGAACGAGCAAAAAAAAATATCACGCAAGCTCAATTAGCAGAATTAGTGCAGGTCAGCCGGCAAACTATCAATGCAATTGAGTTGGGAAAATACAATTTATCCACTACTCTCGCTTTAAAAATCGCTCAGGTTTTTAATCAATCCGTTCATAATATTTTCGAGCTTGAAGAATCGGATTGGCAACCCTAAGACGAGCACCCATACACGACTCTTCTCATTTTCGGATCCTAGAATGAAGGCTAATGTCTGATTATAGTCAACATACCGCCAAGCACTCTTTAGTCCGTCAAGGTATACAGTCTGACAAACAATACTTTACTCGTTCAATATTATCTCAAAGTCCTCTTTTGGCATAAGGTCTGTTTTGTTCCACAAGTATAGTTTCTTATCATTCATCGTCTCGATGAAAAACATTCCATTAACCGTAAAATAGTTGTTTTCCAACGCAGGAAATCCCAACAATGGTGGTTACATATCTTTTCGTTACATCCTATTATACACTTGTTTCGGGATTAGCTTTGTAATTGCCGCAATAATGCCCCATCGTTTTGTGATATATGCAACATTCTTTTTCTTCTTTATTGCAGTATAAATTTGCCGGGCAGCCTTTGGTAATGGCATCACCCAAAACAACCCGTCACCTTTTGCCATTTCCGTATCAACCAGCCCGGTTCTGATATCAGTCACATATATGCCGGTTTTTAGTCTTGTAGCTTTTTGCCTTAATCCTTCCAGGTAATTGATTTGATAAGCCTTAGTTGCATTGTAAGAAGGTGATTGCCGACTGCCACGTAATCCACCAATGGAACTTATTCCTACTAAATGTCCTGATTTTTGGTTTTCAAAATATTTAAACGCCCAATCTGCAATAAAAGTCCAGCCGGTTACATTCGTTTCAATTGTACGGAGTTCAATTTCAAAGTCTAATTTGTTATTGATATTGCCTGTGCCTGAACTTAAAATAAGCAGATCAATCCCGCCAAGCTCACCGGTCAATTCTTCCAATTTTTCTTCTGCTACTTTCGTATCATTCACATCAAAAGCCTTTATAAAGTAGCAATCAGGCTTTTCCGCTTTTAAACTTTCAAGGAGTTCGATGCGTCGGCCTGTTATCCCGACTCTGAACCCATCATTAACAAGTAACCTGGCAAGTTCTTTTCCAATTCCAGAAGTTGCCCCAACAATAATTGCATTTTTCATTTTCTCTCTCTGTTTTTTCCAATAATCTCTATGTTTGCTTTTGAGGCGAATAAGCTAATGCCACACATCTTTTTCAACTCCCCTTTTAGCCTGCTCCGGCAAGAAAACGCCACCCTTCGCTCAACCTGGATACGTAACAATTTCACCGACAAAACCTTCTTTGACAATTGTTTTTTATACAGCCTTTAGTTCTACCCGAACCACCGTATCCATGAACAAGATAAACCTTAGTTGTGACATGCCTATCAGGTGCCGGGGTGTTTCATTCTTTTTTGCTCTCATGCTTTTGTGGTACTTGCCAAAAGTATTCAGGGTCATGAGTTATGATTGTTGAACCTGTGGCTTTCTCTGTTGCGTTATCTCCGAATCCCATAGGCTTTAAGGCAATATATTGGTTATTCATTTTTCTATAACGGCTTTCAGGGTTAAATCTGCTATACGCTACACATTCAAACCAATAAAGATTCTTTGCCATATAGGTTTCTAAATAATATTCTTTCGTCTGCTTGGTTTGATTGTTCCAATTTGCGTCATCGTTCAAAACAAGCGGTGTGCCCGAAATTAAACGCTCTCGAACTTCAGCTATACTCAACAAATTACCGTTTTCATCTTTTACGTAGGCGTTAAACGTCGGGTCAATCCATAACCATTTTTGTAATTGAGTGGAATATACGCTGTTTATTACGTGGCAATCCTGGTCTTTTTCATCTTTTGGAAGACAGGTAACATATCGGGAAGGAATCCCCATAGAAAGATACATTTCGTTGAGAGCTATGGCCAAATGTCTGCAATTTACACCCTTGCCTGTTGATTTGTGGTAGTTGTATATATCAATAGCATCAAATTCGCAAAGGGCATAGTTGCTTCCGTTGTGCTTAATTGCATTATGAATAAAATTCAAGATATTGATAATTTTTGATAATTCATCTCCATTGCCGGCTACGGAATCTAACTTAAAAAAGGTCCTGACTTCTTTCAGATTATAATCTTCGGGCGATTGATATGAAAATTGTGGTAAAGAATCTGTATTTTCTTTTTGATAACCTTGTGCGCTTTGAAGCTGAACCAACTTATCGAACTGTTTAATCCGGTCTAAGAGGGCAATAAATTTTTTCTCTTTACGTACATTATCTAAGTCACTGTCAGTTGTGGCGTGCCTGTAGTCCGAATATCCTAATTCTATCGCTTTTTCAAATGCTGCGGTAGCTTGTTTCTTTCGATTTGACAATGAGTATGTACACGCTAAATTGTAGTATGTTCCTGCTTTAATGCGTTGTAGGGAAAGTTGAAATTTAGCTGTTTCATCGGGAGATAGTTTTAAATTTTCAACCAACCTCAACATTTCTTTCAAAAACATTTCGGTTTGTTTGTATTCCTTTTTGTTGTAATACTCCTTGTATTGGCTTTCAACTTTGTTAATGTCTGAAATAAAAGTATTGAATGCCTGCGAATCTGTTTGCCCAAACCCAGCAATCGAAATAAAAATAAAGGCGATAAAAATAAATGCTTTTTTCATGTTTTTTGTATGCTTATAGGGTATCATCCTGCTCTTACGGCTTTGCAGGTGTTGCCTTAATTAGTGATGGTAAATAAATAGCGAACGGTTTCACCGCACACATTGCATCGCAACAGTTGGCAACAGGATCAGTATAAGAGATTGTGGACTTCGTCATTGTCTGCTGCTACCAGAGATGATGCGGGCAAAAAACTACTAAGCACATATCAGCTAGCCTGTAACTCCAAGCGTATGTTATGTGTTAGCAGCTCCTGGTTGTATGTAATTTATCCGGTCTTTCTGTGTCACAAGCAAGTCAATAAGATTAGTCTTGAACTGCTTTTGAAGATTTACTTTTCTCAAATTGTCTAATCAGCGCATATGCAAAAGGAAAAATTAAGGTCAAGAGTATTTCTTTTTTTTGGAAATTCAGTTCAAATATTACTATTGCTAATGCACTCAGAAACCAGACAATTCCTATTGACAAGAAAAAGTTGTGAAAAAAAAATTTTGAGTTATTCATCATATTAAACTTTTGAAGTTGGTTATAGATTTTTTTAATCGTATTTTCTTTATTTATAGAAGCTGCATTTTCATCATAATCAAGGGCAACAAAAATACTTTTTTTTGTGTAATTTCTTGGATTTACTTCGCCAGCTTCAATTCGTTGTAAAGTTCTTACGTTAAGATTACATTTTTCAACTAATTCTTCCTGGGTCAACCCTTTGCTTTTCCTTAGTTCAATTATTTTTTTACCTAATTCCGGTTGTTTCATTGCACTCCAAATTTTTGACAAAGATATAATATTAGTGAATAGATATCCTCAATTCCTGAGGTATTTCTCCCGACTTTCTCCCGACATTCAGGCGATTTATTTGATTATTCAGTCGCTCGATAAGCCGTACTTCCCAGTCGAAATGAGCAAACGTTTTCTTTTTACCTTAAAAGGGATCATACTATACTAGTCCACGAGTCACAAATTATTGTCGTCAAGCCATAACCTAAACCTCCTTTCGTTTTCATACCACAATGCAATACTCATAAACGTACCAGCTATAAAAGCTCCCAACGCAACACATAAACTTGTTTCAATTATAGTTTCGCTTTTCCCCATAATTGCTTTTGTAATTACAGTAACTACCAATGAAAACACTGAATATACCGCCCCCGAAGTCAAACAGAAAAACAACTTACTTTTTGTTCTCCAAAACTTCCAAAAATGAATTGTCTTTTTTCCAAATACGATCATGGTTCTAATTATTCATTTTGATAAAATATGTTTTTTGAGAAATAGTATTGATTTCTTGCCGGTTTCTTTCTTAACATGTTGTATAGAAATGATCATACTTACAACTAATAAAACCATAGACATAATTGTAAGATACGACCCGGCATTGTTCGTCCAACTTAAATCGTTATAATCTATAACAAAAACAAACTCACCACATATTCCAAGAATTGCAAGTATTAAAAGCCCGATACGTACTTGATTCATAAATTCAGATTGAAAAAGAATTAATTCATACCATGTCAAACCAACAACGTGGGAAGTCGGTCGGCAACTATACTTCCTTCGCTCAAGAAAGAGGCAAAACTACCAACTATTTTCAATAAAAGCAAACTTTGCCACCTTTTCTCGCAAGTATCATTCCTTGCTCTTCTATAGGATTAAGAAAACTATAGATACCCAGCAAAATGACAATTTCCTAGGGTATCTATCTATAAATCCCCAAGAAGAATGATTGGAAATTCGTTGATATTTTATCCTGTTTGCAAAATGGTTTTTCCTAAACTGTCAGTTAAGTCTTAACTAATTCGGCTAATGCGAAGTAAAATGTTCCATCAACCGTATCACTTACCATTGAGCCAAACGCTTATTAAAGGGAGTTTTGCTTTTATCTCCTGGGTTTTGCTTCGCTTCCTGCTAAAATTCCACCGTCAATTGTAAGTTCAATTCCTGTTACATATTTACTTTCGTCACTTGCTAAATACAAAACTCCATAAGCAACATCGATCGGTTCTCCAAAGTGTCCCATTGGAATTCCGAATTCTACTTCTTCAATTATTTGTTGTCTTTGTTCTCCTTTGCCAAGCATCGCATTCCACATTGGTGTCATAATAGCTGCTGGATGAACACTGTTGCATCTAATCTTATATCCGTTTTCCGCACAATATAAGGCTACACTTTTTGTATGATTCCTAACCGATGCCTTGCTTGAAGCATAAGCTACTGCGCCTGGAATTCCAACTATACCACTTCTTGAAGAAATATTCACAATACTTCCACCTCTGTCCTTCATAAGTCTGATAGCATATTTACATCCAAGCATAACACCTGTGGAGTTTACTCTGTGAACTTCGTCCCACGATGTTAAATCAGAATTTTCTGCATCCCAAGGTCCTGATGATTCTAAAAATCCTGTTATCCCGGCATTATTTACTAAAATGTCAAGTTGCCCGTACTTTTTGCTTATATACTCTGTTGCTGCCAACCAATTACCTTCGTTTCCAACATCTAAATGCAAATAGTCAGCATTAGTCTGTAAATTCTTTGCAAGAGTATGTTCCTCTTCGTCTCGATTGTCAGACACTATGACAAGTGCTCCTTCTTTTTGAAATAGTTCGCCAGTTGCCTGCCCTATTCCCCGAGCCGAACCTGTTATTAGTGCTATTTTATCTTTCAATCTCATCTTTGTAATGTCGTTTTTCCAATTTCTTTTTTACAGACACAATGCTGCATTAGCTTGCCCATATATAGTTTCTCAAATCCGATTCAATTCTCAACACAATCCTTTAATTGTTTGTTTTTCAAGTTTATTTATATTTTCAAGCCTCAATAACGAATGGAAGTTAAAAATCAGTTGTATTGGCGTATGTAAAAATAGAGCAAAGCAGTTCCTGCTCTAACCATTCCGAAAACCCGCCGACCATATCAATCCCGCAGTTCCCATTATTAAGTTACAGGGTGGCTATACGATCACACAACACACAAGTCCATGCGGAAGATAAACCTCCAAAATTGCACAAATTCGGCTACTGTGCTTAGGCGTGTGTTACTGCCCCCATTGGTCGTGAAAAATATTTGTCTGTTTATATTTGAATTTATAAATAAATCCATTTGTGATATTGGCACAAAAGGTCAGGTTATCGCCGACTCCAGGGATGTCCAGCTAATTGCCGGCGCTCTTTGTAGTAGTCCTTGTTTTGAGTTATCCTTTCGACTTTTTGTTCCATCAGGGAGGCAAATTCGTTTCGGTCGATGTTGCAACCGTTTTTCTTACTGATGGTACACATACTTTGCATCGGGTAGATTTTACAGGCTGCTACGTTTTTGTAGCACTGAAACGGCAATTGACATATAGTTTTTTGTTATGGCGCGTTATTCGGCCTTGTCCCATAATGCAAGCATGGCGGTTAAGTCGTTGTATTCCTCTGCAAAAGCTCCGTCGAGAGTTCCAACTTTAGTCTCAAGCTCCTTAAAATATTGCCTTGCTTTTTTGTTGCCCGAGATTGAGGCAATGAATAATCGGTTGGCAATTTCCATTTTACTGCTGTGAAAGCCTGGCGTGGCTGACTCGTATGATTTTATAACGAGTAGAATCTCCGCTTGTGTATATTTTCTTATTTGTCTGTTTACGAGCATTTTTCGAACAACTCGTTGTCCACTGAAATATATCTTCTCTGTTGTCCATACTGTCTCTCGATAGCTAAAATTTGCTCCTGTTGGTAAATTCTGAAGTTGGTCAACGAACAACGTATCATTGGTAACTCTCAGTCTACAAGTCCAAACAGCACCCCAAAAGTCGATGATTGTGTCTTGTCCGCAAACAGCCAAAACAAATTCGGAATACGTTGCCGGCTTGCGCTCAGGATGCTTATAACTGCATAAAACGATTGTCCTGCCGCTTGAAAGGTGAAAAGTCGTGTCAGCCTTCGTCCCCGCAAACGGAGTCTTAGGGCAGTCACAAATCACTTCTTTCTCTTGTCCAAAAACAGTTGTAAAAATTAAAACTGTAAATACAAAAATCATTTTTATTCGTTCCATTATATTTTCATGGTTAGTAGTGTTTTATAATGCTCCATAACGGGCACGCATAGGCCCAGTGGCTGATTACAGTCGTCATTGACTCATAGTCTTAGCGTTGTTCCTAGTCTAAGTCCAAGATATTTCTCAAGATTTAATTCTTCGGGTAGAAATCCTGCTGTTTTGTAAATTATTCCTATGAAAAGTATTTTCGCCCAACAAACTGTATTTAGGAACTGGAAATACACCGAATCGGAATGGTTTAGAATCATAGTGTCGTTGCTGTTAGTTGGTTGTGCATAGATATAGTACAAAAGTTCAAGCGAAGAACCAATGTTGAACCTCGCACAAGTCCAAGCGAAGCCATTCAGCCCTGCTTTTGGCAATACCTCGTTAACGGTTCGTTGTTACATTGCTATTAATCCAATATTGGTACAAGGCATAAAACATCCGGGTCAGTAAAATTTTTATAAATTTCTAAGCAATAACCCTTAGGATCAAGCTTAGGATGTTTGAGTAACTTACCAAAAGCGTTAGGGATGTTTGCCCCATCGTCATAATGATTTTGAATGAAGATAGAAGCATATTTCCCTGATTTTATTATGAATGTTTCAAGTCCATAATCATGGGGCTCCGACTCAACAAGTATTTCTACACAAGCTTTGTATTCTATCACTCCTTCTTTATTGGGATGTGAAAACCCAAAATATCTTCTTGGTGTTTTGTCGGCTATTTTTTGTTCTAAATTAGTGTATGTGTTCGGCACATCGTCAGGAAATTTTTGTGCGGTCAAATACATTACGCGAATGTCGTTATTAATTACGTATTGTTCCATATTTTTATTGTTAACTTGTTGATTTGGGTCTGATTTTGGCTGCAAATTTTTGGGGTGCAACTTCACAATAAGCAGTTGTCAAAGCGTCAACAAATAACTCTTTTCTAACCTTCTTCATTTCAATAAGCGTCCAACCTTGCTTACCCCATTTGTTGTCAACCGGAAAAATATTGGTCTTGTCGGCAGATGAAAAAACATCTTGGTCTATTTCCGATAATTTAATGCAGGCTCTTTTCTTTACTTCGTCATAGGTTGCAAAAATTTTCCTTTTCACTCTGAAAGAAGTTTTTTCAAAGTGAGGTTCTTCTGTCGCTTCGGGAAACGATAATGCCAATTCCCGGAAAGTGTCTATCGATACCATTTTTCAAGTTACTTTTTTACAGGTGTCAAATGCGTCATCACGCAAAGCCATTGTTCATTCTCCTTTTTGTAAATATCTGTAATCCATTCGTCTGCCTCCAAAAATTGTCCTTGCCAAGTTCCGGTATTTTGTCCACGCCCTGTTACAACTGCGATATCACCATAAACTTTTACTCTCAAAACTTCTTTAGTCATTGTTGAATGTGAAAGCAGGCCTTGTTCAAGAACGTTGAAAAAATCTTCCTGAGGAATTATTCCCCCTTGACTGTCCACGAGAACCCAGTCAGAAGTAATACACTTCTTAATTTCGTCAACTTTGTTCGAAATGACCGCACCATTGCAGTTGTCTTCAATTTGTTGAAAGTACTTTCTTAATTGTTCTTCTGTCATATTTTCTGTCTGTTTAGTATTTGTTGAGTCCCCGCTTTACAATGATCGATAATAACCCAGGCTATGGGAACGGGCGGGTTGCGAGAACATTTGCTGTCGTGAAACGACAAATGAATGCGGGCGTCAAACCCACTAAGTGCAGGTCCGCCAGTTTGTGACCATAGACTTGTGTCATGCACAATAATTTAGTCGTCTAATATTATTTCAAAGTCGTTTTTTGGCATAAAGTCGGTTTTATTCCACAAATATAGTTTCTTATCGTCAATTATTTTGATTGTGTCTGGCTTATATGTAAAAGACTTAATATTTAATTCTTTTTCTGTGGATAAAGAATAAACTGCTTTCTTTAATGGTTTTCCCCACGATTGAGTTGAAGTGATGATATATTTATTTATTGAAGATTTCTTTTGACGATAAAATATATTCAGGTCAACAGTATCATTTGCAGGAACAGTTATTTTAAATATTACCGAACTTTTCAGTCGAATAAAATCCAAGTTGCTTAAAGTGGTCAAATTGATAATTCTTATAGAGTCGATCGAGTGTGTCTCGTTCGCAAATGGAAAAATAATTTGTTGTGTTTGAAGCATGTTGCTTTTATTCGCGAATGAAAATATTCCATTAATCGTAAAATAATTATTGTCCAAAGAAAAGTCGATATGTTCTTCAAAGAAGGAGTTTGTTGCTTGAGCTTCTGTAAAGAATATAAAACAGCAAATCACAACGATAGTCGTTAAAAATCTTTTCATTAGTTAGCAACAATTATTTTTGAATTTGCATAGTTTTTATTGTTCACAAAAAGCTTGACCGTGTAATTGCCCGCTGTCAATTGCTGTTTTAAATTAATTTTTCCACTACTTTCTGTAATATAGTGCCTTTCGACCATTTGTCCGCTTATATTAAAAAGCTCGATATAACTATTCGAGGATTTTACAGGAATAGTTATTTCATAATGAAAAGAAGATTCTATAATTGGATTGGGAGTTATTTTAAAGATATTTTCTTGATTGCTTTTTATACTTTCAACAGAAGAAACTATATCATAAATGTGCAAATCAACATTTACGATGGTATCAGGCTCTGTGGTAACAACAACGGGTAATACCTTAACATAATATCCTGAAGAGATTCCTGATTCCGGTATGAAATAATATAATTTGTCAATATTGTGTTTCGAAGAAGTTATTCTTGCACAATAATCTCCATTTGCGTCCGGCTTAAAATTTATTATTCCATTCCCGGCTAACCAAGCGTTGGCTGGGAGTAAATTATATGGGTCATAAATTTTGCCTCTGATTGTACCACACATTCCGGTAGAATCATTTTCGTTGCCTAATGAGGGCGACTTGTCAATACTATAATCGAAGGCAAAATCATCTTGAAAATCAAAACTGTATAATGCAATAGACTCACTGACTCGGGGCGCTCTGACCGAAGCTGTAACTCGATTACCAAAAACTAATGGATGGATAATTGGATATGCGCTTTGGCGATAGACAAAAACACTATCGCCCAAAGGATTAATTAGTAAATCAGATTTTAAACTATCATTCGTTATCGTCACAATCTTCGTTTTAAAAATTGCATCGTCGTTTAACTGTTTGAGTTCTGATTGTCCCGAAATTGAGCTTACATAAATGCCATCTGTACCAAAGTAATAATCATCGACAAATTTAAGTTCAATTGTCCATTTCCCTTCAGAATTGAAGAATAGTTCTGCCAAAACAAAATTATTGGGTACTGGAAGTGGATTTGCCTTTAAAAAATTTAGTATTAAGAGCAACAAGCCAAATGCGAAATTTCTTTTCATAACCATATGATTTTTATTTTTTTTATTATTAGCCATAACGAATAAGCGGCAAACCCGATAGGATTGTGCTTAGTGCTGGTTGTATTCTCTTCGGCGTTCGTTGAAAATTTCTCTTCGGATTCCATAAAAGAGGAATTCAATTCTGTCCCGAAGTTTTTTACCACCAATTCTCTAAAGTCTGCAAAACCTTTTTTCATTGCTTCTTTGCCTGTGTTTTTTGCCATTTCGTGTTCCATTGCAAAATGGTCAAGTGCTTTGTCATCATCTTCTTTTAAAAGTGTTTCAATAAGGCTTTTGTTTTGTCTTTGTGTGTAAATGTGTTTTTTACAATCTGTAAATAGGCTTACTGTCAAAACTGTGAAAGTGAATGCGGGCGTAAAAACCGCAAAGTGCACGTCAGCCGCCATGCGCATAGGGGTATATTAGGGAATCGTGGTTTTCATTTTTCAATATGAAATTGTAACTATATTTTAATGATTTTTCCCGATTTTATCTGTTTGTTGTCCTTCGTTAAGCGATAAAAATACAACCCGCTATTTAACTCTTCTAAACTTATGATATTACTCTTTGTTTTCAACTCTGTTTTTTTTATTGTTTCTCCTTTAGCATCTAATAATTCAAATGAGTAGGAACGAGAAAAGTCATTCATATAAACGTAAATTCTATCGGCTGTTGGGTTCGGATAAACTTTTATTTCCGGCAATTCTAACAATTCATTAATATTTGTAAGCAACAGTGGAGTACCCCAGGTCGATGAGTTTTTTTTATAATATACTTGTTGAGTATTATTGTAACTTTGCCATTCCCAACACCCACTACTGGACGCTATCAGTCCTCTTCCTTTTTCATATGAAGTATAATTACATGCATCGTCAAGTACATGTGATTTGTGCCAACAATCATTTTTTTTAAAATATATTTCGGGGGAACTATTAACACTAAAGCTTGGATAAACTACCAACATTGAACTATCATTCCGAAATACCGGGACACCTGGTTCATGATCGAACTCAGCATTCTTATAAACGACATTGGTAACTTGCTGATTGTCATATGTTGTTATATAATCACTTGAAGTATTCTGCCGATATTTGAGTAAAGTTTCAATCTGCTCTGTGTATCGTATTGAATCCGCAAAGTTTTCTCTCTTTATTATACGTATTATATATATTTTTTCATGGGCACTTCCACCAAACATTAACGAATTCGAGGAATTAACATAATGAAATTCATCCCCTTCCTGAAAGTCAAATACATCGAACCATTTAATATGTTGTTGTCCCAATTCAGGGTTTGTGATTCCAATAAGATCTAAATTCTTTGTAATATAATAAGCCGGTCTGAATTTGACGGTAGGAAAATGTGTAAAGTTTAATGTTTTGGTCAGACCAAAATGTTTACTGATGGCTATTGTAGTTCCTTCAAGTTCATGTGGCTGGGGTTTCATTGTATGGTCGTAAACATGCAAAGTAATAATCTTAACAGAATCCAGAACTCCCAAAACAGTAAGTGTATCCCAACTGGTTACTGTTGCAATAATTGTAATGTCAGGTTTTTGAAATAAATTCCAATTTTCATTTAATGCGGCATTGGTCTTAATTCTTATTGTATCATGATCATCATTGAAAAAATAGTTCCAGTGGTTATGTATTATTATTTTTTTACCGGCCCAACTGCCTCCGAAAGGATCATAACATTCATCCCCAATTAGTTGTAAAGTTCTGGAAGGAAACAGAATGGAGTCGTTATTGAACTTGCAAGAGTCAATTTTAATAGTTTCCACCAAATTATATTCTCCCCGAAAATATGCTGTTCTGTTAGAGTAAACAGTTTGATAACTATTTTGAGATTTAAGGGAAATTGTTATGAGTAAAACAATGAGAATTAAAAATAATTTTTTCATATCTGTTTTCATTATATGTTAATCTATATTTTTTTACTATGCCCCTAATGGATGACGGTATGAAAAGTTCCCAATTGCGGGCGACTTTCTGCCAAGTTTCACAAAATTTCAAGCGGGCTACAACCCGGGTTAGTAAAATCATCAATTTCATCTTTGGAACAAGATGTTGTCAGAACTGTGGCAAATACAACCCCCAAAATTAATAACTTTCTCATAATACTTAAATTTAATTTATAAAATGCTCTTTGTTTTTATTTTGTATAGTTTATTTCCGGTGATTCTCGCTCTTTTTCTTATTATTTTTTTTGGATAATCATTGTTTCAG
>JAQVDG010000025.1 GCA_028698395.1 Weeksellaceae bacterium | reverse complement strand
ATATGCACCGGCTGCTCATGTTAATTATGCCTTGCGATATGATGGTCAATCCGGTCATAATTTTGACAGTTTTGGTGTGGCAGATCGACTGATTGAATACCAAAAAGAAGGATTACCGGTCAGAATGCTCGGTTTTGCAGCATTTTTGAATTTCGCAATCGACCAATTGAAAGACAGAGGGTATGATGAGCTTCCTCTTCATCCCGATTCGAGATGTCTTTTTGGTGGAGGATGGAAAAATCATAAAGACAAAGAATTACCAAAAACTATTTTTTATCAGAAAATTCAGGATTTTTTCAAAATTCCTTCAAAAAACATACGCGACAAATACGGTTCTGTAGAGCATCCCATAACTTACGTGGAATGTGAACATCATCATTTACACACACCAACTTATGAACGGATATTGGTCAGAGATGTAAAAACATTAAAGCCGGTCGGCTATGGAAAACAGGGATTTGCACACCTTATTTCTCCAATTATTACCTCTATGCCTTCTCATTCTATTTTAATGGGAGATTTAATTACACTTCATGAACCGGGTAGCTGTTCCTGTGGAAAACCTACACCTTGGATAGAAATCAACGGAAGAGCCGGAACATCCAAAAATAAAAGCTGTGCAATTGCCGCATCGGAAATGTTAAAAAGATAATTTACATTTTGAAAAGTCACGTTCTATATCGCTATTCAGAATTCAGGAAACTGTTTCTCGGAAAACTGATTGCCAATATTGGTGATAAATTCTATACCATTGCGCTCGCTTGGTACATATTGACTGCCGATGTGGATAATGGCAAATTTCATCTCGGTCTTCTGATGGCAATCAATCTTTTGCCAATTGTATTGTTTGGACCTTTTATCGGAACCCTAACCGACCGTTGGAATAAAAAATTCTGTTTGCAACTTGCGAATGCCATTCGGTTTGTGCTACTGTCGATTCTTTCCTTATTATTGATTACAAACCAATTAAGCCTTATAATTCTTTATTCTATCACTTTTTTACAAGCTTTATGCGTTCCTTTGTTCGATACCGCAACTCAATCATCCATCAGCTTTATGACCGAAAAAGAAGATACACCCAAAGCGGTTTCAACCAATTCATCGGTAGCCCAAATATCGGCTGTACTGGGTGGTTTGATTGGAAGTATCCTTATCACTATAATCGGAATTGAAGGTGCTTTTGTATTCAATACAATTTCTTATCTGGTTTCTTTATTTTTTGTTTCTGCCATTCAAACCGATTTGTCGGCAATCACTGTTAAAATGCCATTTTTAAAACAATTTAAAGAAGGAATAAGTTATTTGTCAAAACACAAACCGGTCAAAAGTTTACTGATTTTGTTCGGCATTACCAATTTATTTCTCTCTCCCCTCTTAGTTTTATTACCCATCTTGGTAAAAGACGGTTTACAAAAAGGTCCGGATGTACTTGCTTTATTAGAAACTTCACTTGCAGTTGGGGCACTGATTATCAGCATTGTATTAAGTTTTAAAATCAGTACGCATAAAGTTTATCCGAAAATATTCGGAGCTTCTGTAATACTTGGATTAGGATTCATTGCGATTGGAAATACAGGTTTTTTGTCAGGAATTATCATCGCTCTATTTGTCATCGGTTTGATGATTTCTTATGTAAATACCATTGCATTTTCTTTATTTCATAATGAAGTTTCGGATGAAATGAAAGGTCGATTTTTTGCTGTACTCTATACTATAGTTTATGCCGTTATGCCATTGAGTTACAGTTTAGTTGGATTTATTTCGGGAAGTGTTTCAGTTTATACGATTTTTGTTGTTTGTGGAATAGTGGTAATACTTCTCTCCATCTTTTTCCTCTTGATTCCAAGGATTAAAACATAAAACTTACAATAAAACAATATTCAGGTTAAAAAAAGAAAATCATTTTAATTTTGGTTCTAAACCTAAAACTAAAATGATTTTCTAAGAATTGTTTAAAAATTATCTACTAATCTGTATGCTTCTTTTCTACTTAATTTCAGTATAATCAGCATGCATTTCTTCTTCGTAATTTATTTCTTCTTTTTTTCCAAACCGACGAATTAATCCGTCAAAAATAGAATACACCACCGGAACAATAATCAAAGTTAAAAATAAAGAAGAAATCAAACCTCCAATGATTACCAAAGCCAAACCATTATTCATTTCAGCCGCTGCTCCTTTTGCAATCGCAATCGGTATCATACCAAATACCATGGCAATCGTCGTCATCAAAATTGGTCTGAATCGGGCATGATTAGCTTGAATAAGTGCATTAAACGTACTTTCACCGGCTTCTTTACGATGATTGGCAAAATCCACCAATAAAATTGCATTTTTACTAACTAATCCAATCAACATAATCATTCCCAAAATGGTAAATATATTGATGGAATTATTGGTCAATGCCAAAATAATCATTACTCCCACCAAGGCTAACGGAATTGAAAATAAGATAACAAACGGATAAACATAACTATTATACAGTCCCACCATCACTAAGTAAACCAAAATAATAGCAGCTAAAAGTGCGATTCCTAAAGTTCCGAATCCATCTTCCTGCATTTCCATATCTCCTCCCCACATATAACTTACACCACTTGGTTTTTCCAATTGAGAAAAAGCAAGTTCCCATTCTGCAGCCACATCACCTACCGGACGGCCTACCACTTGAGCTTTTACGCTAACAGAAGGTGATTTATCTCTTCGTTCCAAAACACTCGGTCCTGAACTTTCCAATACATTGGCAAACTGACTCAATCGGATTTGTTGCCCTTGGTTATTAATAAAAATCAAATTTTCAACATCCCGACTGTTAGAACGGTCGAATTGGTCGTAACGAATATTAATATCGTATTCATATTCTCCGGCTCTGAATTTCCCATCGGTATTCCCACTGAATGCTGTTTGCATAGTACCTCCTACGGTTGCTAAATCTAATCCCAAACTCATCATTTTATCCCGATCGACCTGAACCTTAATTTCCGGATTCCCTTCTTCTACTGATAATTCTATTTCAGCGGCTCCGGCTATTTTGCGCAGCTCTTCTTCTGCTTTTTGAGCAAATTCCATTGCAGTATCCAAAGAAGCTCCTACAACAACCAACTGAAGTGGTGCATCATCTGCTCCCATCATTCCTACCGGAGTTGTACTGACTTTTGCTTTTACTAATTTTTCTTCTAACTCCCGTCGAATTTTAGCAGCATACACAAAAGTATTATCTTCCCTTTCATTTTTATCAACTAAAATGACATGAATTTCTCCTTGGTAAGAAGTTGCTTGAGTTCCTCCAAATCCTTTACTGGACTGACCTACCATTGTAATCATATCAATTACTTCCGGTTTTTCCCGTAAATATTTTTCAGTTTCCTGTAAAACAGCATTGGTTTGTTCCAAAGATGCATCTTTAGGTAATTCTATTTGAACTAAGAATTCATTTTTGTCCATTTTTGGAAAAAACTCTCCTCCAACATACCCAAATTTAACAAACAAAAGAGAGCCAAAAAATAAAGCAACGGCTATTCCCAAAGTAATTAATTTAGTAGCTTTGGATTTTAATGACCATTTTAAAATTCCGGAAATCCATTGAGTGAACCTATCCATAATTCGTTCAAACCAAAGTATAAATTTTTGAAAAGCATTTCGTCCGTCTATTTTTTCTAACCTTCCAAAACGGGAAGAGAGCCAAGGGACAACTGTAAAAGATGCTAATAATGAAAATCCGGTCGCAATCATAACGGTTACGGCAAATTGCTTGATAATATTTGCCACTAAATCATCACTCATAGAAATTGGTAAAAACACAACAATAATTACTAAAGTAATAGCAAATACCGTAAATCCAATTTCGGAGGCTCCGTCATAAGCTGCCCTTATTTTACTTTTTCCCATTTCCATGTGTCGGTGAATGTTTTCGACCACAACAATAGCATCGTCCACTAAAATTCCAACTACCAAAGAAAGAGCTGTTAAACTCATCAAGTTCAAGGTATAACCTAAGAAATACAAACCAATAAAAGTCGCAATCAACGAAACCGGAATGGAAACCATAACGATAAAAGCATTTCGTAAGCTGTGTAAAAAGAGCAACATCACCACTGCCACTAAAAATATAGCCAACAGCAAGTCAAACATCACATTGTTGGCGGCAATCAAAGTAAATTCAGAGGTGTCATTTGCTATTTTAAGCTGAATATTTTCATTTTTATAATCGGCTTCTATTTTACGAACGGCTTCTTTTACTCCCTCACTCACTTCAACAGCGTTTGCATCGGATTGTTTCATCACCTGAATCAAAATAGCATTTTCCTGATTTAAACGGGCTATTTTGGTTGCATCTTTTTGTGTGTCCTGTACTTCTGCTACATCTCTCAACCGGATTTGTACTCCGTCTTGATTGCTCAGAACTAAATTTCGTAATTCCTCAACATCTTTGTATTTTCCATCCAATCGAATCAAGGTTGTATTTTCTCTTGTTTTCAAATTTCCGGTAGGAAAGTCCAGATTGGAAGAACGAATCATTTGACTAATTTGAAGAATTGACAATCCATAAGCTTCCATTTTCTTCTGGTCAATATTCACCTGAATTTCACGTTCTTGTCCACCAATTAAATTCACTTGTGCCACACCGGGAACACGAGAAATAACCGGTTCTATCTTCTTGTCCAATAAATCATAAAATTCCTGATTATTCATATTGGCAGTAGCTGCAATATTAATAATCGGCAAATCCGAAATAGAAAATTTCACCAAAGAAGGCGCATCAGCATCATCGGGTAAATCCGACAAAATCGCATTCACTTTCCGTTGTGCATCATTCAAAGCATAATCTGTATCTGTACCGGGATTTAGCTGAACCATCACCGTTGAAACACTTTCATAGGATTTGGATTCAATTTTTTTAATATTTTCCATAGAAGAAACTGCGTCTTCTATTTTTTTCGTAACGGTATTTTCAATTTCTGAAGGTGAAGCTCCCGGATAAATCGTTGAAATCGTGATGACATTGACTTCAAATTTAGGGATTAACTCATAGCCTAACTTCGAATAAGAAAACAAACCTCCTAAAGTAAGAATCGTGAATAATACAACGATTAAAGTAGGTCTTTTAATGGATATTCCTGGTAAATTCATTTGTTTTCAGTTGGATTAAATTAGTTAACAATTTTTACGTTTGAACCCTCATTCAGATTGATTTGTCCACTGGTTGCCACAGTTTCATTTTCCTGTACACCGCCCAATACTTCAATCCAATCTCCAAAATTCCGCCCGATGGAAATTTTAGTTAAATAGGATTTTCCCTCTTTTATCACAAAAACTTCACTTTGGTTCAAACCACCGACAAAAGCCGTTCTTGGTACGACTAAAACCGGTGTAGCTTTGGTTTCATCATCTTGTGAAGAAAATACAGCTGTTCCGTACATTCCGGCACGTAATTCATTGGAAGACGTATTGGCTACTTGAATATCCACCGGGAAATTTAAAGAAGAAGTAGCTTTAGGAGCAATAAACGTGATTTTTCCAGTAAATTCCCGTTCCGGATAAACACTTGCTTTTACTTGTACAATATCACCTACTTTATATTTAATAATTTGATTTTCATCAACATTCACTCGTAATTTTAAATTGGAAACATTCACAATATCAAATAATTTGGTTCCCGGAGAAACATAAGAACCCGGTTCAATCCAACGTTGGTTAACAATTCCGCTTATACTGGCTTTGATGTGCAAATCGCCCATTTTAATTTTGGCTTGTTCCCATTGTGCTTTTGCATTTTTCAATGATAAACGAGTGGATTCAACTTGTTGTTGGGTAACACCACCTGATTCTAAAGCGCGTTCAAAACGCTGATTTTCTGCTAAAGCATTCTGATAAATTGCTTCTGCCGTACTTAAATCAATAGATTGCTGATCGGAACGAATAATTGCCAAAGTTTGCCCTGTTTTTACATAATCACCTTCCGAAACAAGAACTTTTAAGACCTTTCCGCTTACTTCTGAAGGAAATTCTAATTCCTGAATCGGTTCAAATGTTCCGTTTGCTAAATAATCAGTGTTAAGTACCTTATAAGAAACCTGAGCAATGTCCACAGCAATACTGTCCACACCTTTGGCAACAATTTGAGTTTCTGCTTCCGATTTAGCTTTATTATTTTTCAATGTCACACCCGCCCATGCAATTAAAGCAAGGCCTACGACTATCCATATAATTATTTTAACAATTTTCATAATGCTTTTTATTCTTGTTTTAATGTATTTAATTCTCCTTTTGATTTTAATAATTGAACTTCTGCTAATTTAAATTGAAGTACGGCATTGGAATAATTATTCCGTGCGCTGACCAAAGCATTTTCAGCTTCTAATAACTCTGTCAGAGTTGCTAAACCTAAACGGTAATTGGCTTTTGTATTATCAAGTACTTTTTGTGCTAAATCTACATTTTGTTGTTGATCTTCCAATAAAATGTACATATTTTCGATTTGTATTTTTGCATTTTGGTATTCCAAATCCAATCCCAATCGGGTATCTTTCATTTGAATTTCGTTTTCCCGAATTTGAATATCAGCTTGATTTACTTTTGCTTTAATTCCAAATCCACTAAAAATAGGAATAGACAAATTCAATCCAATCGCTGAGAAATCTGACCAATATACTCCTTTTTCCAAACCGGCTCCAATAGGAAAACGATCGCCTTGTCCTAAGTAATTATAACTTGCCGTCAAGGACAATTTTGGATAATAAGCTGCCTGTGTTGCTTCTTTTTGTAAAGTCAACAATTCATTTTGTTTTTTTAATAAACGAAATTCTACCCGGTTCTCAGTATTGATTTCATCTTCTAACAAAAGAGATTCTACCTGAAAATCATTTTCTACTAAATGAATTTTTTGCTCAATCGGCATTCCGATTAAAAATTTCAATACATTTTCATTGATACTGATTTGATTAACCAATTGCAAACGAGTTGCAGCTAAATTTGCCAATTGAACATCAACTCTATCTAAATCAATTTCACGAACTAAACCATTGTCATACAAACTCTTAATCACATCACGAGTTTGAGCCATATTTTCATAACTGTTTTCAATGGTTTTTAACTGTTCTTTTTGAATGAATACATTATAATAGGCATTGGCAACTTTTTCAATGATTTGTTCTTCTGTTAATTCTGCATTAATTCGATAGAATTCCCTCGTTGTTTTTGCTGCTTTTAATCCGGTAAAAACCGTTTGGTCAAACAAGTTTTGTTGTAAACTAACTCCTGCTACCGAAGTCCATTTTTGACCCATTTGCATAATCAAAAAAGGTTGACCGGTATCAAAACCCGGAAAAGAAGAAGTCGGAATAGCCGTTTCTTGTAAAATAGGATTGTAGGTGATGCCACCATTGGCACTGATATTTGGAAAAGCACCTGCTCTGGCTTCCTGAATTAAATATTCACTGTTTTCAATTTGCAATTGAGCTTGCTTGGCTTCAATTTTATTTTCTAAAGCATAGATAATTGCGGTTGAAAGTGATAAATTTTCGGTTTCTTGCGCTTGCACCGGAAACGCTAAAAGACTTACTAACAAATAGATTATAATTTTTGGTTTCATTTACTAATTTTTAAATAGTATTTTCATTATGATTTTTTTTCTATTGGCAATAATGCGATCGTATTCTTCAGTTGAAAAATTCATTGCAGACTGAATCAGAGGACGCATTGATAAAGGGAAGGAAGTTAACGATGCCATGTTCAATATAAATTGAATCGGCTCCATTTTTTCAATATTTCCTTTTTCTATTTCTTCTGAAAAATCTTTATTAAAATGATACAAAAGTGAATCCCAATCCCGTTCTAATTGGTAATAACTACCATCGTTGATACACGAAACAATATAAGCTTCCAAATAGGGATAATCCAAAGCTTTTTGAATGGAAGCATCAATGTAATTTTCGATTTTTTCACGAAATGGTAAATCAGAGGTTATCAATTGGTTTCTGAACTCATCTTCCCGTTCCAAAGCATCTTTAAAAATTTGTTGAAATAAATTGTCTCTTGATCTGAAATAATAATTAATCAACGTACGATTTACTCCTGCTTTGTCCGCAATCTCCTGTGTAGTTGCTCCAAATTTTCCTTCTTTAAAAAACAGATTTTTTACTGTTGAAAGAATCAATTCTTCGGTTTCTTTATCTTTTTCTAATTTTGACATTTTACCAAATTTGTTTAACTAATTTGTTTGACAATTTTGTCAATGCAAAAATATAACTCTTTTTTAAAGTGCAAAATGATTTGGTGAATTTTTTCAATTATTTTTTATAAAGTTGCTTTTTCTATTCCTTTTCCACAAATCCATCTCCCCGATTCACCGACTGAATCCCATACCGGGAGCGCAATTCATCGATTGTTTGGTTCAATTTTTTTTCTTTGGATGGCGGATAAAATAAATCCATTTGTCGGTCTTCCTGAACTAAATTGCTGAACTTCACTCCTACCAAACGCACCAATCTTGAATTATTTACCGAATTAAAAAATAATTCTTTGCAGTTTTGAAAAATAACCGTTTCCAAATCAGTCGCCGGAATTTGTTTTTGTCGCGTATAAGTTGAAAAATCCTCATATCGAACTTTTATTGCTACACAAGTCGTTTGTTTTTTCTCTTTTCTTAAATCAAAAACCAACTCATTAACCAATTGAGCCAAAGTCTGTTTTAGTAAATTATCATCTTTTGTATCGCTCAAAAAAGTAGTTTCTTTACTCATACTTTTTTGTTCCCGAAACGGCACTACCGGGCTGTTATAAACACCATTGGCTTTTTGCCAGATTTTCACACCGTGTTTTCCTAAAAGTTGCTGTAATTCAATTTGCTCCATTTTTTGCACATCGGCACAAGTAAAAATTCCTTGATTTTGCAATTGAATACAGGTTTTCTCTCCTACCATCGGGATTTTTTGAATCAGTAAAGGAGCTAAAAATTCTTTTTCTTTTCCCGGTTCTATTTTTAATTCTCCACAAGGTTTGGCTTCTCCGGTCGCTATTTTTGCCGTAGTTTTAGTATTGGCCATTCCAAAAGAAATCGGCAAACCTGTTTCTTTCATAATCTGTTGCCGAAGTTCTTTTACCCATTTCCAAATATTTCGGTATTTATCCATTTCACTTAAATCAAGATAATGCTCATCAATACTTGCTTTTTCCACTATAGGCGCACTTTCCCGAATGATTTGTGTAACTTGTCTTGAATGAGAAGAATAAACACTAAAATCACTTTGAACTACAATAGCTTCCGGACACAAACGAAGTGCTTTTTGAACGGACATAGCAGAATGAACTCCGAATTTCCGAGCTTCATAACTGCAAGAAGCTACCACAGAACGACAACTTTTCCCTCCCACAATCACCGGTTTTCCGTTCAATTCCGGATGGAGTAATCGTTCAACACTCACAAAAAAAGAATCCAAATCACAATGTACAATCGTTCGTTTCATTTTAAAAATTAGTTTTCCTCTTTTTTACTTTTTCAATTCAACAAAAATCAATAGTTTTGAAAGTTTTCGCACAAAATATCTTCGTTGTAAATATACCCAAACACAATGAAAAAACTTGAAACGAAGCAATCTTTATTTGAAAAAATTTTATGAATTTATCTCCTCATTATCGAATTTTAGCAGCCAGTACAAGTACCGTTTACGGAAGTAGCTATTTGGCTTATATCTTGGACGAAACCGTTAATTTTTTACAAACCGATGAAATTCTGTTTATTCCTTATGCACGTCCGTCAGGCATTAGCTTTGAGGCTTATACAGAAAATCCAAAAAAAGCATTTGCTCAAAAAGGGATTTCAGTCAAAGGAATTCATGAGTTTTCCAATCCAAAGGAAGCTATTCATTCGGCAAAAGCTATATTTACCGGAGGTGGAAACACTTTTTTGTTGTTAAAAACTTTGTATGAACTGGATTTGATTCAAGATTTAAAAGAAGTTGTTGCCGCCGGAATTCCATATATGGGAACGAGTGCCGGAAGTAATTTATGTGGTTTGACTATTGGTACAACCAACGATATGCCGATTGTCTATCCACCAAGTTTTGATGCACTCGGATTTTTGCCTTTCAATATTAATCCACATTATTTAGATCCGGATCCGACTTCCAAACACAAAGGAGAAACGCGTGAAACCCGAATTAAGGAATTTCATAAATTCAATTCACAAGCAGTTTTAGGATTACGAGAAGGAAGTTGGTTGGAAGTGAAAAAGGGTGAAGTTTATTTAAAAGGAAACTTAACCGCTCCTTTATTTTTTCCTGAAAAAAATCCGGTGGAAATTGAACCGGGAAAACTGAATTTTTAACAACTTTCAATATCAAACACCGTATAGATTGCCTACTAAAACTACTTTAGAGCTAATTAATCAATTCTAAAAATAGAAATATTAAAAAAAAAGAATTAAAAAAAATTATTTTTTCCAAAATTCTAAAAAAAATATCACTACTTTAGTATTGATTTTTGAATTTCAGTTTCTTTCATCTATGGGTAATAACCAAATTGTTATTTATTGGATATTTAATTAATATGCTTGACAGTACATATTCTAAACAGAATATGAGATAATTATATTTTTGGAAAACAGGAGTTTAAAAATCCAAAAAATATATTCAATTACATTAATTAAATTTTTATGACAACCGAAAATAATAACAATGACAGAAAGAAAAAAGGACTAAATTTCTTTCAAACAGTAGAACACAATTTTGACAAAGCTTCAGAATTCACCCAATTTGAAAAAGGGATTCTCAAACAAATCAAAGCGTGCAATTCAATTCTCAGCATTAAATTTCCAGTCAGAATAGGCAATGAAGTTGAGGTTTTTGAAGCCTACCGGGTTCAGCACTCACATCACAAACTTCCCTGCAAAGGTGGCATCCGTTACAGTTTAAATGTCACCCAAGATGAAGTAATGGCTCTCGCTGCTTTAATGACTTATAAATGTGCCATTGTCAATGTACCCTTTGGTGGTGCTAAAGGAGGAATTAAATTAGATGCCCGTAAATATTCAGTTGGAGATTTAGAAAAGATTACCCGTCGTTATACTTCTGAATTGGCTAATAAGAATTTCATCGGACCGGGAATTGATGTTCCGGCACCTGATTACGGAACCAGTGCACGTGAAATGAGTTGGATTGTGGATACTTATTCTTCCCTTCATCCCGGCGAACTGAATGCACAAGCTTGTGTTACCGGAAAACCGGTTTCTCAGGGCGGTGTACAAGGACGCAAAGAAGCAACCGGATTAGGTGTTTATTATGGTATCAGAGAAGCTTGTTCTATGATTGAAGATATGAAAATCTTAGGTTTAGAAACAGGAATTGAAGGAAAAAAAGTAGTCATTCAGGGATTGGGAAATGTAGGTTATCATACCGCAAAATATTTTCAGGAAGCAGGAGCTGTTTTGGTTGGTTTAATCGAGTACGAAGGAGCAATTTATAATGAAAAAGGCTTAGATTTAGAAGCTGTAATGGAGCATCGTAAAACTACTAAATCCATTCTTGATTTTCCGGGAGCAAAAAATGTAGAAGGAGGTTCGGTCATGGGATTAGAACTTCCATGCGACATCCTTATACCGGCCGCATTAGAAGGTGTAATTCATGAAGGAAATGCACCTAATATCAAAGCAAAAATCATCGGCGAAGCTGCCAATGGTCCTATCACTTCCGAAGCAGATAGAATTTTGATTCAAAAAGGTGTGCTTGTCATTCCGGATACTTTCCTAAACTCAGGTGGAGTAACTGTTTCGTATTTTGAATGGCTGAAAAATCTGAGTCATGTCCGTTATGGTCGATTGGAAAAACGTTTCAGTGAGAATATGTATGCTGAAATCATTTATTCATTAGAAAATATGACCGGAAAAAGAATGAATGAGATGGAAAGAAAAGTTATGCTGCACGGACCAAATGAAATTGATTTGGTTTATTCCGGATTAGAAGATACCATGATTGGTGCATTCAACGAAGTCAGAGAAATTTATAAAAACACACCTAATATTCCGGATATGCGAACCGCTGCTTTTATTTGTGCCATTAATAAAATCGGTATTGCTTATGAAGAATTGGGTATTTTTCCTTAATAAAATAAACTGAATTTTTCTTTTTCAAAGCCGATTCAGATTTTGAATCGGTTTTATATTTTATACAATAAGCGATTCCGGATTTACACCTAAACTCATCAGATAACGTCCAATATTTTCAGTAAAGCTCTGCGGACCACATACATAAAAATTAGTATTGAAATCCCGAATAGTTTCAATCAAAAATCGGCGATCGATTTTCCGTTCGGCAAATCCAATCACTCCTTGACGAGTAAAAACATTTAAGAAAGCCGGTCCCAACATTTTGTATAATTCTTCTCCCATGATAACATCATCCTGAGTTTGATTGGAATAAAGCAATCCAATATTTCGTAGATTTCCACTGAAATAAAGTGCTCTGAAAATGGAAATAAAAGGAGTAATTCCGGTTCCTCCGGCAATAAAAATCCCGGGGCCTTTGTACTGAATCGAGCCGAATACTTCATGCAGCAACAGTTCTGCACCTTCGTTCAGTTTATCCATTTCAAGTGTTACTCCTTTATTTTCTTTGTAAATTTTTACAATCAATTCCAAATACGGCCAAGCATTTAAAGAAGTAAAGGTAAAAGGTCGAGTTTCGTTTTCCCAACCGGGTAAATTAATTGAAAATAATCCGGATTGACCGGGACGATAAACAAATCCTTCGGGTTTGGCTAAGACAAAACGTTTTACATTATGGTTGATGTAACTGCTACTGATTATTTTTAAAGTTTCCATTTTGATTCAATTCAAAGTTTAAAAGTACTTTGTATTTTGGAAATATAAAAACAATTAGCCTGCGACTTCTGCTAATTTTAAAATTAATTTAATCCCAAAAGCAATCATCCCAAGCTTTATCCCGAAGAGGCAGTTTATGATTTTCATTGAGTTTCTTTAATTGTTCGGGTGAAACTGTTTGTTGGATATGGTTAAACAAAACCCGTTCTTCAAAACGTATGTGCAAATCCAATAATTCTTCAAACAAGCTCAGAGAACGGTTAAGGTCTTTATTATCATCCAATAAACGTTTTAATTTTCGATGTTCAGCAAGTGTTCTTTTTTTAATTTTATCATCATCAGGAAGAAAACTCAACAAAAATTTTTCTTCATCTTCAAAATGAGGGATTAATTGCTCTTCAAATAC
>JAQVDG010000378.1 GCA_028698395.1 Weeksellaceae bacterium | reverse complement strand
TTGGAATTTCCGCATTCGATAAAACACCTATAAATGAGCTAATTACAAAACAACAAATCAATCAAAATGTCAAAGAACAACTTAACTTATTTAATAACAATGATTTATTAACGCATCAGTAGTAATTAAATTTGTCAAAAAACGACAAGTCTAATGAAAGAAACTTTTGGAGAATATATAAAGCGACTTAGAACCGAAAACGGTTTTACGCTTACTCAATTGGCCGCTAAATTAGATTTAGATTCTGCCAATCTTAGCAAAATTGAAAATAACAAAAGAGAATTTGACGAAAGGAGATTAACATTGCTTTCAGACGTTTTCGACTTAGATATTTCCAGACTACGAACGGAATTTTTTAGCGACATCATTGCAAAGAAAATTTACGAAAACAACTGTGACAATGAAACGCTACTATTAGCAGAAGAAAAAGTCGCTTATTTAAAATCTAAAAATCTGGCAACAATATGAATATAGTATCTTTTTTGCAGGTGCAGGCGGACTTGACCTTGGTTTTCAAAATGCAGGTTTCAACGTAGTTTGGGCAAACGAATACGACAAAGAAATTTGTGAAACCTATCAGAAAAATCATCCTCATACAATTTTAGACAAACGAAGTATCGTAAATATTCCAGCCGATGAAGTTCCCGAATGTGACGGAATTATTGGAGGTCCACCTTGTCAAAGTTGGAGCGAAGCGGGTGCAATGAAAGGAATTGAAGACAAACGTGGACAATTATTTTACGATTTTATTAGAATTTTGGAAGCTAAACAACCTAAATTTTTCCTTGCTGAAAACGTGAGTGGAATGTTGCTCGACCGACATTCAAATGCTTTGGAAAACATAAAAGAATTGTTTAGAAACGCAGGAATTGGCTATGAACTTTCTTTTGAAATGGTCAATGCTTGCGGTTACAACGTACCACAAGACAGAAAGCGTGTGATTTTTGTAGGTATCAGAAAAGATTTAGATTTTACTTATCAATTTCAAAAACCAACTTTCAAAAAATTGACTTTGCAAGATGCAATTTTCGATTTAAAAGATAATGTTCTTCCAGCAAAAACAAACAATAGAACAAACGGAAACGATTGTAAAATTCCCAATCACGAATATATGACAGGTGGGTTTTTAACTATTTTTATGTCGAGAAATCGGGTAAGAAGTTGGGACGAACAATCATTTACTATTCAAGCAGGTGGACGACACGCCCCTATTCATCCACAAGCACCAAAAATGAAATTTATTGAGCAAAATGTTAGAGTTTTCGTTCCCGGAAAAGAACATTTGTACAGAAGATTAAGCGTTCGAGAACGTGCAAGAGTTCAAACTTTTCCAGACAACTTTATTTTCCATTACGACAACATTTCAGCAAGTTACAAAATGATTGGAAACGCAGTTCCGGTTAATTTAGCTCACTTTCTTGCTGAAAGTATTAAGACACAAATAATTGAAAACGAAACCAATAACCAAGTGAAAAACCTACTTAAAGAAGCCGTAGCAGTATGACAAATATTTTAGAAGCCATTGTAAATATTGCCAAAAATCCGATTTATACAATCCGAAATCATTATTCGGGCAGAAACAGAATGAATAATGTTGGCGAAGCGTTAGAAACTTTTATAAAAGACGCTTTTGTCAATACCATTCAACCCGAAGATGAACAAGTAAAAATGCGAAGATATAGCGAAGAGTTTTCTTGGTTAGGCAATCAAAATCATCCACCTGATATTATGATAAAAGGTGGAGATGCCATTGAAGTTAAGAAAACCCAAAGTGCAAATTCTGATTTGGCTTTAAACAGTTCTTACCCAAAATCTACTGTTCAGGCAAGTAGCACAATGATTACGCAATCGTGTAGAACTTGTGAGGATTGGACAGAAAAAGATTTGATTTATTGTGTTGGACACACAACTGATGACAGCATAAAATCTTTGTGGTTTGTTTATGGAAACATTTATGCAGCCAATCACGAAACGTATCAAATCATCAAACAAAAAATCACGGAAGGAATTAACGAAATCCCCAATGTTGAACTTGCTAAACCAACGAATTAGGTCGAGTAAACCGAGTTGACCCTTTGGGAATTACAAACTTGTGTATTCGTGGAATGTGGCAAATTCAAAATCCAAGACGGGTTTTCAATTATCTGCATACATCTTCAACTGACACATTTGAATTAGTTGCAATCATTCCGACATCGAAATACAATAGTTTTCCAACGGAAAGTAAAACAAAACTTGAAACTTTAGGAAATCCGAACTTGACAATAAACAACGTACAAGTAAAAGACCCTAACAATCCTGTAAACTTGATTGATGCGAAACTAATAATTTTTAAAATATAGATATTATGAGCAGAACGACAGCATTTGACAAAGAAATTCAAAACCACCTGTAAATTGTTCTAAACATAATATTTTTTTGAGAAAAGTCAGGTGGTGGAGACTTGAATGAAGATATGCAGTTTTTTTTACCAAGTAGCGAGAAAGTTTTAGCAAAATATGTAATTTCAAAACTAAAAGTTTCTTACTCTTCGGGTGTTATTTCTTTAATCAGAATCTTGTCAATTTTTACTCCGTCCATATCAATTATTTCAAACTCAAAGCGATTCCACAAGAGTTTTTCTCCCCGCTACCGCACGAATCCTTTCGTGTGGTAGAGTAATACGTACCACCGTTGGGGACTCCCAGAGAGATATTAATAGAGAAGAAAGGGTGCTTCGCAAAACAAAAAGTGGCAGGACGAGTTAGGTTTGAACTGGTATGATTTTCACACTCGTAATTTTATACCTGACCTTGTAGTAACTCCGACTATAGCACCCGCTACCGCACGAATCCTTTCGTGTGGTGAAGTAATAATCAAAAAAATAATTTTGTAAGTTTGTTTTATGAGTTGAAAATTTAAAATTTCATAGTACCACACGATGCAATCGTGCGGTAGCGGGGGATATGAATATGCTGAGCGTTTTGGATTATGCTGTAAATGTACTGAAAGTAAAACACGTAATCATTTGCGGACATTACGGTTGCGGAGGAGTGAAAACAGCTATGGGAAGTTCTTCCGTTGGAAT
>JAQVDG010000377.1 GCA_028698395.1 Weeksellaceae bacterium | reverse complement strand
CTGCCACACAATGTGCGCTACTTAGATGTGGACAAGGTTTTTTATTGATAATGAATATATTACAAATAAAAAAGACACTTATTGTGTGCAACTATTTGATATTGATCTATTTGCGTTTGTTATATCAAAAAAATGATCTGATATTTGTTCAAAATAATTAAGATGAATGTTAGTTTTGAGCGTGGAAAAAAAACGAGTGTGGAATGGCTGACCCCTCCGGAACTTGTGAAAAAATTAGGAGAATTTGATTTAGACCCATGTACCCCAATTCATCCTCCTTTTGTACATGCAAAAACTAATTTCAACATCAATGACAATGGACTTCAAAAAGAATGGTTTGGAAGAGTTTATATGAATCCGCCTTATGGAAAAGGAATGGAATTATGGATTGAGAAATTAAAAAATCACAACAATGGTATCGCTTTAATTTTTGCAAGAACAGAGACCAAATGTTTTTTTAATCACATTTGGGATGATGCGGATGCGGTTTTATTTGTAAAAGGAAGAATTAAATTCTATAACATTGATGGAGAGCAAAAGGGAACCCCGGGTGCGCCAAGTGTTTTTATTGCTTACGGAAAGGAAAATGCTGATATTTTGGAAAAAGCCGATATATGCGGAAAGTTTATTCGGTTAAAGTAATTCATAAATAATAAATTCCGCAACATTGAATTCGGCATCAATGATCCAATCATTTTCTTTTAAAAGCTTTACAATGGCTTCTTCTTGATTGGTCACATTTTCAACAATCCCCAAGACTTGCAGATTTTCCACTTCATAATTTTCATTTGGCGCAATCGTATGCCCTTCCGGGGTAATAATAATGTATTTTTTCATTTTACAAATATTTACAGTTTCCCAATTTTTTCTAATTCAAAACTTTTCGTGTGCAATGCGGAAACAAACTCATAATCTATAAACTGAACTCGGTTTTTAATTGCTTTAAAAGATGAATATGAAATCTTTTGTTCAAATTCTCTTTTTCTCTCTATTGCACTTAGAATATAAAATTTTGAATAAAAATCTTGAAGGTCGTTAAATTTAAGAAGTGAATTTTGTATATCAGTTGTATGTTCGACTTCAAAAAAAGAGTTGGGGAAATTTCTATCATTAAACCATATAACATCCACGGTTTTAGCTCTTTTGATAATATGAGGATAAGTAAAATCAAAAACACTATCAATGGTTGACAAGGTTCCTAATTTTTTATCTAAAAATAATTTGTTCTTATCTTGGGGAGGAATATAAGTATCATATCCTCTAAGATTCCCAATTTCAACTAATAAACCCTGAAAATATGAATGTGAAAAATCTTGTGCTTTTTCGGGTGTATTTTGTAATTCAAATTTTTCTAAAATTTTCTGTTCATATTCTTTTAAAGCCCATAAACCTGGTTTTATTTTAAAAAAATAGCGTTCATCTTGCACTATTCTTCTGATAGAAGCAAAAGGCGTTTTAGTTCTCCAATTTGAAACATCTACATTATGGTAAAGGAAGCCAAGTGTAGCATAGCCTCCGTTTTGTTTCATTATATCTACTACTTGTTCGTATTGTTTCATATTATGCGAAGAATTGCGTTAGGGATTGTAGTGGAAATCCTTTTTGCTAGCGTAGCTCAAAAAGATTGGAACGGAAAGCCCGACCCGTCAGGGAAACGCCCAAATAAATATTTTCAATTTCATTGATCAGCTGTGTTTTACCGCCTGCCCATTTCAAAAAAGGTTTTGCTGTTTTGTTTTGCATTAAAAGATGTTTTTTGAAGCCATTAACTCCGTCAAAGTTATCAAAATATTTCAGTTAGATTCTGTTTTTTCGTTTATTTTGCTCTGCGCAATACCGCTTCATTGGCGCACTCAAATCAGCATGAAAGTCAAAATCGTGTAGCCCGATAAAATCAGCATGACGAAAAGTGTATTGAGCCAAAACAAAAGAAAACTCTTAGTTCTCGAAATGAGTTTCCGTTCCTGATAGACCCTGCTGTGGGACCTGAAAAAGTAGAAAAACGCATAGCCGAATGTCAACAAAAAGAATGGGAATCCTATGTAATTTGTCAAATCGGTGGCCATGTAATTATCAATGACCAAGAGCATCCAGTTCAGCAAAATGTTGACTACGGTCAGAATCAGCAGGAATGAGAAATAATAAAGCGTGAAGATTCCGTGGTCGTAATACAGCCATTTCTTTTTGCTGTGGAACAACCAGAGGAGAAACGCAAAAACCGGTAAATAAAAGAACAGCACTTTCGGGAGATTGTGGATGAATGTATTTTCAAATTCTCTGCTGAGTTTCTGCTCATCGTACAAACCTCTTTCGTCTAATTCGATGAGTTTTCTCGCCATTGGCCGATAGAAACGGTTCATTTTTTTGTCGCGCGACAGGGATTCGTGGATAGAATCGAATGCCACGGTGGTTTTGATGTTTTTATAATCCTCGTTGAAGGTAAAACCTTCCTCATCGGTGCGCTTCAATTCATATTTGTTTCCACTTTTGAAAGTAATCTCGTCTTTGTCGGTTGTTGATTCGCCATTTTTTCCTCTGCTTTTGATGATGCTTCTCAGGATTTCCAATTCCAAGCTGTCTAATTTTTCATTTTCAGGGAGTATATTTTGGATGGAATCTAATTTTTCAACGCTGCTCACATTCTCGTACCCGGCTACTTCTATGCCTTGAAATTCTTTGACGACATCGTCTTTGTCAGAAAATGAAGGCAGAATATGGGGCAGGAAGAACGCCACAAAACTCATGAAGATATAGAGTTTGACCGGTGGCATATAGGTTTTTCGTTTTCCGTCCAAATAATCTCTGATGATTCGTCCGGGTTTGAAAAGCAGTTTGCGCATGGTTTTCCAGAATCCACTGTCGTAATGCACCAAATCTCCTGCAAAATGGGTAAAAAGATAATGAAAAGAAGGCCGGTTGATGGCATTTTCTTGTCCGCAATTGGGGCAAAACCTTTCCTTTACGAAATGTCCGCAATTGAGACAGTTTTTTTCTTTGCGCAAAGGAAGCCGAGACATGGTTCAAAGATTTAATTCCAAAATTAAAGGAAAAATACCAAACCTTCAATAT
>JAQVDG010000376.1 GCA_028698395.1 Weeksellaceae bacterium | reverse complement strand
CCTATCATTAAATGATGTTAAGAAACACTATAAGGCCTATTTTGTTCCAAATAATGCTTATTTAATCATCGTAGGTGATGTGAAATTTTCTGAAGTGAAAAAATTAGTTGAACAAAACTTTAAAAAATGGAAAAAAGGAAATCTACCAAAAAGTACTTATTCCAATCCTGTAAATATTGCTAAAACCGAGATTAATTTCGTAGATATGCCTAATGCAGTTCAATCGGAAGTTGCTATACTAAGTTCTACTCACTTGAAAATGACGGATAGTGACTATTTTGCAGTTTTAGTAGCTAACCGTATTTTCGGTGGAGACTTCAATAGTTATCTGAACATGAACTTACGTGAAGCACACGGTTGGACGTACGGTGCCCGTTCTTCTATCAGTGCAAGAAAATATGTAGGAAAATTCAAAGCCGGTGCATCTGTACGAAATGAAGTAACCGATTCTGCCGTAGTAGAATCTTTAAAAGAATTAAAACGAATCCGAACTGAAAAAGTAGATGCTGAAATGTTAGCAACTGTAAAAGCCGGATTAATCGGGAATTTTGTAATGGATGCCGAAAAACCGGAATTCATTGCTCGTCAGGCTTTAGTTACTCAAACTCAAAGTTTACCGGCAAATTTTTATGAAAATTATATTCAAAATATCAATGCTGTAACAATTGATCAAGTATTAGCCGCTGCTAAAAAATATTTCAGCTATGACAATGCTCGTATTTTAGTAGTTGGAAAAGCATCCGACATATTGCCTTCATTGGAAAAATTAGGTTATAAAATCAATTATTTTGACCGATTTGGAAATCCAACTTCTAAACCGGAACAGAAACAAGCCGGTTCAGATATAACGGTTCAAACCGTTTTGGACAGCTATTTACAAGCAATTGGCGGAAAAGACAAATTGTTAGCCGTTAAATCTTTAACAACCAATTATACCGCATCTGTTCAGGGAATGGAACTAAATCTGAAAAGTATTGCCACCAATGATGGTAAAAGTTTAGTCTTAGTAAGCGGAATGGGAATGGAACTTCAAAAATCAGTTTTTGACGGAGAAAAAGGTTACAATGCACAACAAGGTCAAAAAATGGATTTAACCGAAGAGGAAATCAATGCACATTTATATGAAAGTGCTTTCATCGTTCCAGAATTGGCTTATAGTAAAAAAGAAGAAATTCAATTAGGTGGAATTGAAAATTTTGAAGGAAAAGAAGCTTATGTATTGATTGATGGTGATAAACGAAGTTTTTATGACACCAAAACCGGATTGAAATTAGGTATAGTTACAACAATTGAAAATCAAGGACAAACCTTTACTCAAACAGTTGTATTCAATGATTACAAAGAACACAACGGCATTTTACTTCCTGAGAAAATTGACATGGATGCAGGTTTCCCAATGGCATTTACTCTGAAAAATGCAATTTTTGATGAAGGAGTAAGCGACGACGATTTTAAATAAATCCAAGTTTATAATTATAAAAAAGCAGACTTTTGAGTCTGCTTTTTTTTGATAGAAAGTAGTGTGTAATATTTTCTAAGATTTATAAATCTTTTGATTACTCCAAAAAGAAAACAATGGTACTAACTACCCGTGCTTTTTGTATATAAGGTTCTTGCGGAGCTTCACTCCCCTCCTCTCCATAATAATATCTTCCGGCAATGGTAATTTGTCCTTGGGAAGCCGTTTTAATTTTTCCTAATTTTGCTTGTGAATCATTAGCAAATTGTTCGCCTGCAATTCGAGCATTCTTAGTGCTTTCCGCTATTAATTGAGGTTTAATTGAATTCAATTCCGGAAAAGTATAATTTGTATTTAGATTGGCTGTCAAATCTTTACTAATCAAATCCAATTTTATTTGTGCCGTTTGGTCTTCTGTCGTTTTTACATCTTTTGACTGAATACTCAAGCTTTCTGTAACCGTATAACGATTGATTTTTACTTGAACTTGCCTGCCATTTTCCCATTGCATTTCGTAATAAGTCTGGCGATCGATTAAATCCGTATGATTGACTGTAATATCACTTTTATCATAGCCAATAGAAATTAGATAATCCATAATTGCTTTTTTCTTCGTATCGGATTGCTCCATAATGAGTTGTAAATTATCGCTTGAAAATGAAAAATTCAGAGAAATAGAAGCAGAAGTTGCGGTCATATTCATTTCAGCTAATCCTTTTACCGTTACTACCCGGTCTTTATCGCTAAATGTTTTTAGTCCTTTAAAAATAAAAAAACCAAGTAAGAAAAGTCCTGCTAAAAGTGAAATGCCAATGATAATTGATTTTGAAAGTGATTTATTTTCCATCGTATGAAAGGTTTAATTTATTACTAAATTAAGCAATAAATTCTTTCTATGTGTTTTTTTATTTGTTTTTTTCGGAACAAATAGTTTTTTCAATAGGAACGAGTAAGAAATTGTATATTTGCGAGACTCAACAAAAACAAAGAAAAATGAAAGTCGAAGCAGGTCAAACTTTGGGTGAATTCATCATTGAAAATCAGAAAGATTTCAAATATTCATCCGGTGAGCTAACGCGTTTACTCAGTTCCATAAAATTGGCCACAAAAATCGTAAATCACAAAGTAAATCAAGCCGGATTGGTTGATATTTTGGGAAAATACGGTTCAGAAAATGTGCAAGGTGAAGAACAACAAAAATTAGATGTTTTTGCCAATGAAGTATTCATCCGAACGCTTTCTCAACGTGAAGTAGTTTGTGGAATCGGCTCGGAAGAAAATGAAGATTTCATCCGGATTGAAAACCGAATCAACTCTGAAAAAAGCAAATACATTGTTCTCATTGACCCATTGGATGGTTCTTCCAATATTGATGTAAATGTTTCCGTCGGAACTATTTTTTCTATTTACAGACGAATTACACCCGAAGGAACTCCGGTTCAAATAGAAGATTTTTTGCAAAAAGGAAATGCACAGGTTGCTGCCGGATATGTAATTTACGGAAGTTCTACTATGCTGATTTATTCCACCGGACACGGCGTAAACGGTTTTACTTTAAATCCTGAAATCGGAACTTTTTATTTATCACATCCTAACTTACAAATTCCTGAAGACGGTCATATT
>JAQVDG010000375.1 GCA_028698395.1 Weeksellaceae bacterium | reverse complement strand
GGTTGTTGTTGGAGGAGCAGGAGCTACTTTTTGGATGATTGTAGCCGGATTGTTAGGAATGTCTCTGAAATTTGTAGAATGTACATTAGGAGTAAAATACAGAAATATAGACCGAAACGGAAAAGTATATGGAGGTCCCATGTATTATTTATCAAAAGGAATTCCTAATAAATTTGGAAAAACCTTAGCAATCATATTTGCGATAATGTGTATTGGTGGCTCATTTGGCGGAGGAAATATGTTCCAATCCAATCAAGCAACAAGTATAGTCGTTTCAACGCTTAGCATCAGTAGTGGTACGGCAAAAATAATAATAGGACTTCTGATGGCAGGACTGGTGGGAGCTGTAATTATCGGCGGAATCAAAAGAATTGCTCAGGTAACCGAAAAAATCGTTCCTTTTATGGCTGCGTTATACTGTGGTGGTGCTTTGTTTATTCTTATAATTAATTACACTTTAATTCCCGATACCATCTCCATTATCATAGAACGAGCTTTTTCTCCAATTGCCGTAACATGTGGAGTACTTGGAGTATTGGTTCAGGGATTCAGAAGAGCTGCTTTTTCAAACGAAGCAGGAATCGGTTCTTCTCCGATTGCCCACTCCGCAGTTAAAACCAAATATGCGGCAAGTGAAGGTTTGGTTGCTTTATTAGAACCTTTCATCGACACTGTAATTATTTGTACTATGACCGCTTTAGTCATTGTAATCGGGCATTTGAAAGGATTTTATCAATTAGGAGGAAACAATGGTTCAGTAACAATTTTAGGTTCTGATATACAACTTTCCGGAGTTGATCTTACAAATTTTGTTTTTGCCAACAGCATTCCTTATTTTTCTTATTTACTGACTATTGCAGTCGTTTTATTCGCATTTAGCACCATGATTTCATGGTCCTATTACGGATTACAATCTTGGATTTATTTATTTGGAAAAGGACGTAAAAAAGAAATGATTTATAAGTTTTTATTTTGCTTTTTTGTTATCATCGGAGCAGCTGCAAACATGACCAATGTACTTGATTTTTCAGATGCCATGATTTTTGCCATGATGGTTCCCAATATGATAGGACTTGTTTTACTTTATCCGAAAGTAAGTGAGGAATTAAACCGATATTTAAAAGCAATTCGAAAAAGAAAAGTCTGATTTTTTCTTCTTGAAAATTCATGTAAAATAAGACGAGAGTTAATCTAAAAGAAGCACAAATAAATTCTAAACTAAATTTTAAACAGATTCTAAATGAAAAGAATCAGTTTTTGGTCATTTTCAATAAAATAATTACAGAAAATTATAAAATAAGCCTGAACATTATTTATATTTGGTAGATTTTAATTTATAAAAAATAATGAAAGCAGATTTAATATCACAAGAACAACTAACCAAATACGGCATTTTCACCAATACTTCATTTGACCATCACGAACAGATTGTTTTCTGTAACGACGAAGCAAGCGGTTTAAAAGCTATCATAGGAATTCACAATACAGTTTTAGGTCCGGCTTTGGGCGGAACACGAATGTGGAATTATGAAAATGAATTTGAAGCCTTGAATGATGTTTTACGTTTATCACGCGGAATGACTTTTAAAAGTGCCATTTCCGGTTTAAATTTAGGTGGAGGAAAAGCGGTTATCATTGGAGATGCTAAAACCCAAAAGACAAAGGAATTAATGTTAGAATTCGGCAAATTTGTCAATTCATTAAGCGGAAAATACATCACAGCAGAAGACGTAGGAATGGAAACAGCCGACATGGATTTGATTCGAACTGTTACTCCTTATGTAAGCGGACTTTCCGAAGAATTGGGAGGTAAAGGAAATCCTTCTCCCGTTACGGCGCATGGTGTTTTAATGGGGATGAAAGCTTCTGCAAAATTCACTTACGGAACTGATTCTTTAGCAGGAAAAACCATTTATGTACAAGGAATTGGGAATGTAGGTATTGCTTTAGTAGAAAAATTAGCAAAAGAAGGTGCCAATGTTTTTATTTCCGACATTAATCGTGAGCGTTTGGAAAAAGTCCGAGACACTTACAATGTGAAAATTTATGAAGGAAATAATCTGTATGCTGAAGAAATGGATATTTACGCTCCTTGTGCTTTAGGAGCGACTATAAATGATGATACCATTCCTCAATTAAAAGCAAAAATTATTGCCGGATCTGCCAATAATCAATTGAAAAATGAACCAATACATGGGAAAATGCTAAAAGAAAAAGGTATCATTTACGCACCCGACTTCTTGATTAATGCCGGAGGCCTTATTAATGTTTATGCAGAAATCAATAAGTTCACAGATGAAGATGTAAAGGAAAAAACAGAAAATATTTACAACACCACTTTGGAGATTTTAACAAAAGCGGAAAAACAAGGAATGACAACTTACCAAGCCGCTCATGACATTGCACAAGCTCGCATAGATGCAAAAAAATAAATTTACATTTTAGAACCGATTCAAGCTGGTTCTTTTAATCTATAATTTTAACCATATAGTATTCTTTAGAGAAACTGTATGGTTAATTTATTTAATTTTGTACAAAATTTACACAAAATGACAAACGGAATTATAATTCTTGACTTTGGCTCTCAATACAATCAATTAATTGCCAGAAGAATACGCGAATTTGGAATATTTGCAGAAATCTTACCTTATCACACTTCCTTAACTGAAATTTTAGAAAAAAAACCAAAAGGAATTATTCTTTCCGGCGGTCCCTCCTCTGTTTCAGCACCTGATGCCGCTCTAATCAATAAAAATTTATTTGAACAACAAATTCCGGTTTTAGGAATCTGTTACGGTATGCAGTTAATGGCACATTTATTAGGAGGAAAAGTGAATAAAGGTGAAAAAGGCGAATATGGAAAATCCGATTTTGAACATAAAAATTCATCAAAATTATTTATAGAAATTCCGGAAAAATCAGTGGTTTGGATGAGCCATTTTGATGAAGTCATAAACCTCCCGACAGAATTTAAACCTATCGGAAAATCAAATGCAGAAATTGCTGCTTTTGCTTATGAAGAAAAGAATTTATATGCGGTTCAGTTTCATCCGGAAGTATCGCATACCGAATATGGAACTCAATTATTGAAAAACTTTGTCTT